>CAZRCR010000055.1:2302-8351 GCA_964598615.1 uncultured Anaerolinea sp. | reverse complement strand
GTTTTCTGTATCCATAGCTTTCAGTATTTCCAGCAGTTTCGTTGTTGTGTTCCAGTTGCGGATGGTCATGGATCTATAGAGCGGTGACCCTGTGATCTTATTCAGGCGGCTTTTGGTGCGTTCGGAACTAAGGCATTGTGAGTAGATCACGCCGTTGCCTGCCCAGACTTGGTCGACTCCCTCCCGGGGAGTAAATGCAGACAAAGCCTGTGCGGAGTCGATGCCCATCAGGAAGATCGCGCCGCTGTGATATTTTTCGGGCTGTTCCCCGAAGCCTTCCGGCTTGTCATCGATCATGGCCTGGAGCTGGCGGCGGGTCAATACCAGAACTTTGATAAACTCGCCATCCAGCTTGAAATTCCCGGGTAAGACCCCTTCGATCTGAGCCTGTATATCTTCGGCGCGTTGGTCGGATTTCAAGACCACGTTGCCACTGGCGATATATGTCACGACATCGGTAAAGCCCTGCTCTTCCAGGCATTTTTTCAAACCCGCCATCGGGACCGCATTTTTCCCGCCGACATTGATGCCGCGTAAAAGGATTACGTAGGTATTCATGATTCCAAGATCCCTTTTGTTTTATTCCGTGATGCGGTAGCCTTCAGCTTCAGGTGCTGGAATTCATTTCTCGTAGTCTTCGGCAGTATAGGATTTTCCAACGACAAGACCATCGGAACGAGTGTCCGTGTTGCTGAAGCAGACGGGCATCGTCTGGCAGTCGGATTGCGGGCAAGCCTCCGATACATCGAAGTGCAAATGGGGGATCGCAGGATACCCGGAACTCCCGCTCAAGCCGATGACATCGCCCTGGGCAACGATTTGATCGGCTTCGACCAGGCCCCCGTCATGTGTGAGATGGACGTATCTTCCGTAAGTGCCGTCCTCGTGTTGCACAATGACCATATTCGCATTCTGCGTACCGACATCGTCATCGGAAAAACTTTCTTCGATGAAGATGACCTGTCCGCCCCGGGCGGCCGTTACGGTAGACCCGATGGGCATTTCGAAGTCGAAAGCGTATTCGAAAACGCCGCTGTGGGAGTAGGGGCCGGAAAAGCCCTGGATCAAGGGATATTCCGTTCCAACCGGATAGGGGAGAACATATTCGGATGATTCCGCGGATTGGCAGATCGCTGTCGGTTCTGGAGAAAGGTTGTCGGCGGCCGAGCCTGCTGTCGAGGTCGGGGAGTTTCGCTGGCAGGCGGCAAGCGCCATGATCAGTCCCAGCCCCAGTGCTCCTGTCGTCGTATGAAAAAAGGCCCTCATATTTTGCTCCCTGACGTGGCGGAAGAAGTTAGATGACGTCGATAGGAGTCCAGCAGGAGTATTAAACCCGCGATCATTGCGTAGATCGCCATATCTGCTGCCAACCCCGGGAAAAGCAATCGATATTTGTCATTTTTACCGACTTCATGGCGAATGTACGCACTTCCGCCCTCGTTTGCAAGCTGTCCAACGTACCCGGCATAGAAAACCGTTTCCGATTTTAGGATGGGGAATGGAAATCCCCGAAACGCTATCCCGGCCTCCTCGGAGCCGCTGGCCATTTGGAAACTGTAGTGGTTTAGACTTGCTGCCATCAGCACCACCATGACAGCAACCAGAATGAGCACCATACTTTTTCGTGTCCGATGAGCGGAAGTGTTGTTCATACGATTTGCCAGTTTCCCGTTTTTTTGTTTGGGTTTCCATGCAGCCTGTTGCCGACACTTAATATACAATTTTTCCCCCCGCTTTGCAATCCGTACAAATGCAGGATGTCACCGCCTATGGAATTGCCGTTCCGCTTCCTGCCGCTGCCCTTCGGTCGGTAACTGCCGCGACAGATCCCACCCGGCGGCTTCCAGTTCGCCCCAATCTTCATCCAGCACCACCGAATCATCGTACACGATCCTTTCCCCCTCCACCAGGAATAAATAGGCCGGGCTGACGATATAGAGTACCTCGCAGGGTTCCTCGCTCTCGTTGATGAGTTGGAAGAGACAACCTGCTTCGCACAATATGGCTTCCCGCGGCCGGACCGTCAGCGTGCAGGGCGTCGTGTCGGAGGCAGCTTTCAGGCGTACGGTCAGTGTGCCGCTCAGCACGAAGGTTACCTGTGTGACGAAGGGCAGCACTTGGATCTTTGATGCGATGCCAGGCAGGAGCGTCCCTACAGCGATGCTGAAACCGATTGACAGGTCAACGGGCAGTCCGCTCTGGTTGTCGCGCGGGTTCAGGAAGGGCGAGAGCAGCGTCCCATCGGGGATGGGGAAGGGGGAAGAGCTTTTGAAGATGCGGTTCATGGGGGAGCGTTTTAGGTTCAAAAACCGCCCTCGTCGATGACGGGGGCGGCAGGATGTTCGGGTAGGGTGGAACTTATTTGTTCTCGGTAATGCGGTTTTCCAGGGTGCGGCTCAGGATGTCTTCCTGTTCCCTGGTGGCGCCTTTGGCCTTCTTGGCCTTGGCTTTCTTGTCGTCGGCGCGTTCCTGGGCTCTGGCGAATGCGATCTGGAAGGCGGTCAGTTCGGGTTCCTTCGATTCCTGCTCTTCCGCGTACTCTTCCTGTTTCTTGCCCTTGCCGTGACCTTTACCCTTGCGCTCGCTCTTGTTGACTTCAGCCACAACCTCTTCAGGTTTGGGCATGGCGGCCTTGATGCTCAGGCGGATCTGCTTCTTGCGGCGGTCGACATCCAGGATTTTGGCTTCGACTTCATCGCCCTCTTTCAGGACCTCGGACGGGTTCTTGACGTAATCGTGCGAGATCTCGCTGACGTGAACCAGCCCCGGACGCTCGGCGCCGATGTCAACGAAAGCGCCATAGGACTCGATACGGGAAACCTTGCCCTTGACGATGGTATCGGGCTTGAGTTCGCGCCATTCGAGGCCGAGGGGTTCGATCATGGTCAGTTCGACGCGGTCATCGTGCACGCGGCGCACCCACACATCCACGGTCTGCCCGACTTGGACAACATCCTCGACACGGTTGACCGCGTCCTTTTTCAGTTGTGAGATGTGGATGACTCCGGGAACTTTCTGGCCGATGTCGAGAATGGCCCCCGCGATGGTGGTTTTAATGACTTTGCCTGTCAGACGTTCTTTAGGTTGCAGCGTGCTTTCAGACGCCGCGGTTGTCGTTTCCATGTTGCAACTCCAATCTGGTTTGAAATTTAGCCGAAGGCCGATTATACCTTCGTTGAAGGTTGGCGTCAATCAGGAAAGAAAAATGTCAGACATTTTGGCAGATAACGCGTCGCTCTGACCCGATTGATACATTGCATGGCGTGATTACCGCACGTAGATCGGGTTGCTGTAGATCCAGCCGCGCATCTTGCCCAGGTAACGTTTGTGGACCTCGATCCGGTATACCCCGGCCTCGTCTGTGACATGGGCCAGGGCGCTGCCGCGCGTGCTCTTGATGACTTTGCCGTTGCGGATCAGGTGAATCTCCCCGGAAGAGGGCAGGGCAGCCTGCAGGGTGACCGCGCCATCGGCTTTGATCTCGTCCCCCTGGATGACGGTCTGTTCCCGGCCTTGAGCCGAGAAGCGGAAGCCGCGCGTGGGGGCAGGCAGATCGTTGCCTACGAAACAGTGGCCGGCTGCCAGCGCGTCCATAACCATTTTCTTATCTTCTGTCAGATTCCCGCTGAGCGGTGATGGAACGATGGCATGGGTGTTGACCGTGGAGAAGTGATACTCGTAGGGGAAGATGACTTTGTGCAGCGGCCCCATCGACTTGTGCAGAGCGTGCGCGTCGGACCCGCCCACGGCCACCACGCGGGTGCCGTTCGCAGTCAGGCCGTCCCAAATTTCCAGGGTCTGTGGGATGGGACCGTGGGGCAGGGCTTCCGGGAAGAAGGCGTAGAACACGCCTTCCCATTTGGAATGGGCCACGGCTTTCAGTTCGCTGAACCCGTTCCAGAGTTCGATGCCGGTGTAGCCGCTCACCGACCAATCCACCCAGGAGATGTCGGTCTCGCCGAAGGCGGGCATTTCCGGGTCGACCGGATGGGCCAGGAAACAGATGCCTCCCGCGGTGCGGACGGCATCGATCAGGGATTGGGGATCATCGGCCAGTGTGGACAGTTCCCGGTCCGCGCCGAAGATGAGCATGTGGTTCTTCTGCGGGTCGCGGTCCTGGTCGTGGACTTCCTCACAGGCAAGCAGCAGGGTGCGTTTCTTGCCATCCCGGTAATACTTGTCCACGCCTTGTACCCAGGTGTTGTGGTCGGTGACGAGCAGCACGTCCACGCCGGTTTTGAGCGCGGCCGCTCCCAGGTCCGCGTGGGAGCCGGTGCCGTCGGAGTAGGTGGTGTGCATGTGCAGGTTGATGGTCAGTTCGTGCATAAAATCCTCTTGTTGACGGTTTCCCGTCATCGCAGGTATAATTTGGCGGCTAAAAATACCGGAGGTTCACAAAATGCAAAACTTTTTGGATATTGCTTTGATTTTAACATCAATCGGATTGGTCGCCAGCATCATCCTGCAGAGCAAAGGCGCGGGGTTGGGCGGTCTTTCGGGTGCCGAGACCGGCGGCGTTTTCACCGCCCGCCGCGGTATCGAGAAGGTCCTCTTCTGGGTCACCATCATTTTTGCTGTCCTGTTCTTCATCCTGGCAATCACTTCGGTGATCCTGGCTGCCCGCTAATTTTGCCTGTTGAGGAGAAAGGTCCGCACCGGTTGCATGATTCTCCGGTTGCGGCCTTTCTTTATTTTGTTGCCTTTCCCTTTCACATCCCAGGCGCGAAGGATCCATCGCTCTCGTTTTCTTTGGCGTCCTGGCGATAAAGAATGCCTATGAAAAAATTGCGCTGGCAAATCCTGGTCATTGTTCTGACGCTGGTGGTGGTGGGCGTGCTCCTGTTGACGCAACAGCCGTCTGCCACACCTGTCCTGCCCGAACCGGCCAGCGGGGGGATCTATACCGAGGCCCTGATCGGTTCCTTCGGGCGTTTGAATCCGCTGCTCGATCTCGACAATCCCGCCGACCGCGATATCGACCGCCTGCTCTTCAGCGGGCTGATTCGTTTCGACGCCGATGGCACCCCCCGGGCCGACCTGGCCGAATCGTGGGGCGTCTCCGCCGATGGAACGATTTACAACGTTACCATCCGCTCCAATGCCTACTGGCACGATGGAACGCGGGTCACGAGCGATGATGTGCTCTTCACCCTGAGCCTGCTGCGGACGGAATATTCGGCTTACTCGGCGGACGTGCGTGCCATGTGGGACCAGGTGGAGATTACCCGTCTCGACGACAAGAACATCAAGTTCGTCCTGCCGGAACCGTATGTGCCGTTCCTGGATTACCTGACCTTTGGCATCCTGCCCAAGCACCTGCTCGAAACTGTCTCGGCTGACCAACTGTCTGCCAATGGCTTCAATCTGGCGCCGGTGGGTACAGGCCCTTATAAGCTCGACCATCTGATGGTGGAGGGCGGTACGATCACCGGTGTGGTTCTGACGGTTTCGGAAAACTATTATGCAGAACCGGCATTTGTGGAGCAGGTCGTTTTCCGCTATTATGCCGATGGTGCGTCTGCTTTCCAGGCTTATCAGAATGGGGAAGTGCTGGGCATCAGCCAGATCACGCCCGATATCCTCTCGCAGGCGCTGGATGACCCCAATCTGTCCGTCTACTCCAGCCGGATGCCGAGCCTGACGATGGTGCTCCTGAACCTGAACAATGCCAATTTGCCCTACTTCCAGGATAAGAAGATCCGCGAAGCGTTGCTGATGGGCCTTAACCGCCAGTACATGGTCGATACCCTGTTGCAGGGACAGGCCATCGTGGCCGACAGCCCCATCCTGCCGGGAACCTGGGCTTACTATGAAGGCGTGGCACACACCGATTATGACCCGGATGCTGCCATCTCCATTCTCAAGGCGGCGGGTTACACCCTGCCGGCTGAAGGCGAGGCGCGTGTCAAGGACGATGTGGCGCTGTCCTTCACCTTGCTGCACCCGGACGATGAAGAGCATACGCGTATCGCACAACTGGTTCAGGAGAATTGGGCTGCCATTGGGGTGCAAGTCACCCTGCAGCCGGTTTCCTATGAATCCCTGTTGA
>CAZRCR010000055.1:0-2202 GCA_964598615.1 uncultured Anaerolinea sp. | reverse complement strand
CGTGAAGTCCCGGCCATGCTGTTGTACTTCCCGGTCTATTCCTATGGCGTTGACCAGCGTGTGCTGGGTGTGCAAGCCAATCCGCTTTTCGAGTCTGCCGACCGGTTCAACACCATCTCCGACTGGTACCTGGTTACCCGCCGTGTCCTGGAGGAGACCGTCGAGCCGACGGTTGGCCCGTAATGCCCACGCTGGAGCAGGATCTGGCTTTCGTGCGGTTGGGGCTGGAGGAACTCGAAGCATATCTCCTGGCCGATGAGTTGTACTGGCCGCTCTCAGGCCCTGTGGCCCTGCCGCGGTTTACGCTGGGTGGTCTCCTGCTTTCCCTGCGTCGCGTCTGTGGATGGGCACCTTCCGAAGCCGGGCATTTCCAGTCCGTTCTCGAGCCGGTCCGCCTGAAGTGGCGCTCGGCCTGGGAACGCAAAGCCCGGCGCGAGGTCCATGCCCGGATCGATCTATGGAAGAATTACCTGGCCGATTATCGTCAGGCTCCGGAAACGCAGGTCGATTTCTATCCTCAGCAGGTCCAGTGGCGGGTGGTTCTGCAACTTCTCTCCGGTGAATTGACCGAATCCCCGCAGGAATTGACCGTTCTCGCTGACCTCGATAAAGTGTTAAAATCATTCTGGCTTCCCGGTGCTTTTGTCTGGGATGCCAGTTTGCAAATCGCCTTCCCTCAGGAAGAGTTCTGGTTTCTGTATGGAAAATTGAAGTGAGGAGAACCATGCCCAATCAACGTGATGCTGCCATCCAGTACGCCCGAGACAATCAAGAAAAATTCCTGAACGAATACAAGGAGATCCTGTCCATCCCGTCCATTTCCACGGACGCGGAACGGGACGGGGATATCCGCCGTGCGGCGGAATGGATGGCGACCCAGTTGCGCATGTTGGGAATGCAGAACGTCCAGGTCTTTCCCACGCCCAAGCATCCGATCGTATATGGCGAACGGCTGGGCGTTCCCGGCGCGCCCACTCTGCTTATTTACGGTCATTACGATGTCCAGCCGGCTGACCCGCTCGAACTGTGGAAGACCGGTCCCTTCGAACCGACCGTGCGCGGCGAAGATATCTTTGCCCGCGGCGCGTCGGACATGAAAGGGCAGGCAGTGATCACATTGAAGGCTGTGGAAGCGCTGGTGAAAACCGGCGGCTTGCCGGTCAATATCAAGTGGCTGTTCGAAGGCGAGGAAGAGATCGGGTCGCCCAGCCTGCCGACCTTTATTGCCGAACACAAACAGCTTCTGGCCTGCGATTTTGCCGTCAACCCGGATTCGGGCATGATCGGCAAGGATTTTCCCACCATTAGCTATGCCCTGCGCGGATTGGCCTATTTCGAACTGCGCGTCTACGGTCCCTCCCACGACCTGCATTCAGGCGTATACGGTGGCGTGGTGCATAACCCGGCCATTGCTTTGGCGGAATTGGTCGCCGGGATGCATGATGCCCAGGGGCGCATTACCCTTCCCGGTTTCTATGACAAAGTCCGCCCGTTGAGCGACGAGGAACGCCAGGAACTGGCGCGCCTGCCCATCAACGACCAGCACTATCTCGAACAGACCGGCGCCCCGGCGTTGTGTGGCGAAGCCGGTTATACCGGTAACGAACGCGTGGGGGCGCGTCCCACCCTGGATGTGAACGGGATGCTCTCCGGGTTCACCGGCGAAGGGTCCAAGACTGTTATCCCGGCCTGGGCGATGGCGAAGATCTCCACCCGCCTCGTTCCCGACCAGGACCCGCAGGAAGTCCACAAGCAACTTCTGCGTTACCTGGAAGAACATGCGCCCAGGGATGTCCGCTGGGAACTCAAGTCGATGGCGGGTGGCCCGGCCTCCATCTCCGATCGCAACAATGCCGCCGTGCAGGCGATGAGCAAGGCCATGGAAACGGTCTGGGGTGTGCGCTCCTATTTCAAGCGCGAGGGCGGTTCCATCCCGGTGGTGGGCGATATGCAGCAGTTGCTCGGCGTCGAGTCGGTTGTCTGCGGGTTCGGCCTGCCGGATGACAATATCCATGCCCCGAACGAGAAGCAGCACCTTCCCACCTGGTATCGCGGCATCGAGTCGTTCATTCACTTTTTCCTGAATTTCTCGTAGCGGCATCCAAGCCGTTCCACGGGATTTGGAGTTTTACCGGTTATGGAAGATAAACTGATTACCTACGGCGGACAAGCCATCCTGGAAGGTGTGATGATGCGCGGGCG
>CAZRCR010000054.1:3402-8384 GCA_964598615.1 uncultured Anaerolinea sp. | reverse complement strand
TTACAGCAAGGTCATGGAACGCCTGCTAAGTTCCGAATTTGCGGATCGTTTGATTATCGAGGGTTCCAGCACCCCGCTATTCCGCTATGACCCGAACGGTTACAACCACCTTATGGGTAACACTGCCGAACTGAGCGCGTTTGCCACGAACACGCTTGGCATCGAAAATGGACGCCAGACACTGGATGGCATGTTCTTCGAGCAGGATGCTCCCACCGGGGGCCAGGTTGGAGAGAAATTCATCGTGCGTTATTCCGGTTCGATCTACAACCGCTGGGAATATGACCCGTCCCTTGGCAAGTACCTGCGTTTTTCCGATACCGCCGACGATTTCGATGCCAATAACGAACAGTATGAACAGTCCAGTGACCGCCTGACCGGTGACCCGCTCGCTTTCGACAATGTAGCGATATTGTTCGTGGTCACTGACCACTACAACGTCGACCCGGAAGTGGTGGATATCCAGTTTGTGGGCAGTGGGCTGGGTTACGCCTATCGCGATGGACAGATTTACCAAGTGACCTGGCAGCGCAACGCCAACGACGTGGTCACCCTGCTCAACCCGAATGGCACGCTCTACGCCTTCAAGCCGGGTACTACCTGGTTCGAAGTGATCGGTCAGACTTCCACTGTGGAAGCCACCGACCAGGGACTGCGTTTCCATCACTATATGCCGTAGACCTTAACAGCGGAAGGCCGCCCATCCGGGCGGCCTTCCTGATTGGCGCTGTGGCATCTGCTACGACTGCGTATTTACCGCAGATCGAGGAGGGATGCCACAGCGCTTTGACTAAAACTACTTGCCATTTTGGACATCACCTCCTCTTCATAAGGATGGCGGATGATTGTTTACCCCCGGTTGCAGAAAAGTATCACATAAATCAAATTGGATGTCAATGGTACAATTTTGATTGTGGCTTCACAATTAAGTTTGTCAATTCCTGATACCTTTTGAGAGTCTCCGCGAGCGCGGAGAGACTATCCTTGCGGAAACTTTGTTGAGGAGGTGCGCATGAAACGCACGAACATCCTTTGGATCGCGGCCCTTGCTTTGGGCTGGCTATTCGACTTCCTGTTCTGGAAGCATACACCCGGCATCAACTTTGCCATCTATACCGTTCTCTGCCTCGCCGGGGGGTTCCTGGTAATCGGATTGAACGGGGTTAAGGCTTCGTGGAAAACCCTGCTTTTGGTCATCCCGATCCTGTTCTTCGCGGTGATGACTTTCATCCGCGCCGAGGGGATGACCGTTTTCCTGTCTGTTCTTTTCGTGCTGACCCTGATGGGTGTGCTGGCAGCCAGTCTCACTGGTGGACGCTGGCTGCTCTACAGCCTGTCAGACTACGTTGTCAACATTGCTCTCCTGGTTGTCAGCATGATTGCCCGCCCGATCATTTTCCTGACCGAGAACAAGAAACAGGCCGAAACCGAAGGGACTGTTGCAGATATTGCCGCCGCCCGCCGGTCCGGGTGGAAACGGGTGTGGGCTATCCTGCGCGGATTGTTGATCGCCCTGCCGATTGTCGCCATCTTCGCCGCCCTGCTTTCTTCCGCCGACCTGGTGTTTGCCCAGCGTATGGATGATTTCATCAAACTCTTCCGGCTGGAAAAACTGCCCGAGTACATGTTCCGTGTGTTCTATATTTTCGTTTTTGCCTATGCCCTGGCAGGCGTGATCCTGCATGCCGCCCAGAAAAGCAAGAACGAAAAACTGGTGGGGCAGGAGAAGCCGCTTGTCCCTCAGTTTCTTGGCTTTACCGAGGCTGCGGTGGTGTTGGGTGCCGTGGTGGCGCTCTTCGGTCTCTTTGTGGTCATCCAGTTCCAATATTTCTTCGGCGGGCAGACGAACATCGGCTTGGAAGGCTATACCTATGCCGAATATGCCCGCAAGGGTTTTGGCGAACTGGTGGCAGTGGCCTTTTTCAGCCTGCTCCTGTTGATGGGATTGAGCGGCATCGTCAAGCGCCAGAACCTTGCCCAGCGCTGGACCTTCTCAGGTCTGGGAATTGGTATGGTGGCGCTGATCGGCGTGATGTTGGTTTCGGCTTTCAAACGGTTGGTGCTTTATGAGACCGTCTACGGGTTCACCCGCTTGCGAGCCTATACCCATGTTTTCATGATCTGGCTGGCAGTGTTGCTGGCCGTGGTGGTGGTGCTCGACATCCTGCGTAAGGAACGTGCCTTCGCCCTGGCCTGCATGCTGGCTTCGATCGGCTTCGCTGCTTCCCTGGCACTGATCAATGTGGACGGGTTCATCGTCCGCCATAACGTGGCCCGCGCCGTACAGGGCGAGGACCTGGATGCAGGCTACCTGGCATCCCTGACCTACGATGCGGTGCCGGGCCTGGCAGATGCCCTGCAGGATGAAAGTCTCCCCGCCGATACGCGCGACGCGGTCGGCGCAGCGCTGGCGTGCTGGGTGAATCGCTCCACCAGCGAACCTGATACGAACTGGCGCTCTTTCACGCTGACGCGCCTACAGGCCGAGAAGGCCCTGGAGGATGTGCAGGGCATCCTCGACAATTACACCATCCATGATGAAGAATGGCCGCCGCGGGCAGAAACCCCGCAGGGCGAGTCCTACGATTGTTGGACGGATTGGATGGACTGAGTCAGGAATGCTGAAATGCACTGCCGGGCAGAAATCTGCCCGGCAGTTTGTTTTGATCAAACCATCAAATCTCATCCGTCAGTTTCAAGAAAATATCCACCACCTTGGGATCGAAGTGTTTTCCAGCTTCAGCCTGGATATATTCCCGTATTCGCAATTCCGGCCAGGCTTTCCGATACGGACGGTCGAACTGCAACGCGTCCCATACGTCCACCACTGCAAAGATACGGGCAGATAGCGGAATTTCCTCCCCTTGCAAGCCGCGCGGGTAACCGGTTCCATCCCATCGTTCGTGATGGCAATAGGGAATATCGAGCGCGGGCTGTAAATAGGGAATCGGAGATAGAAAATCATATACATACACCGGATGTTTGCGCATGACCGTCCACTCATCTTCGGTCAAAGTATCCGGTTTGAACAGGATGCGGTCTGGCACACCGATCTTGCCAATGTCATGAAGGAGAGCCCCACGACGGACATGCTCCAGATCCGGCCCGGTAATCCCCATCTGGCGCGCCAGGCGCAGGGTCAGCTCTGTAACCCGCAGGGTATGGCCTTCGGTCTCCTTGTCACGCAAGTCCAAAGCATGGACCCATCCCAGCAGGGTTGCATCGTAACTTTTGCGGAGCTCCTCTTGTGATTTTTGGATGGCCGAAAAATCGCGCTGAATGAGAAAATAGGCCAGTCCGGCAGTAATAAGGACATAAAGCCAGCCTTTGAGTGTTTGCAAGAGCGACAAGATGCCAATATCGTGCGTGAGCCAGAGTACCACCCGGTCTGAAAAAAGGATCCAGAGCGCCCCAAACAGGAGATATAGCATCGCAATCTTGACCGGGGTTGATTTAAAGAAAGTGGGGATGGATTTGAAAGGGGATATGTTCATACTTTTCACCCATAAAAAAAGAAGTTGCGAGTCTGTTTGAAACAGTATAGCACGGTTACATCGTGATAAAAATACAGGTGCAACCTGTGGACTTCGGGCAATAGATTTGAACAAAGATAGGACAATCATAGCGGACTCTATTCTTATCATTTTTTCGATGTCTTCAAACAACTCATCCTTCCTGTCCAAACTAATATTCGATGGTCAGAAAGTCTGTTGACATCTCCCTGTTTTTCCCCTACACTTACTCCATGCTTGCGCGCGTATACACCTGTGCAGTGATCGGACTCGACGGCGTGGTCGTCGAAGTGGAAGTGGACTACACCCAGGGCCTGCCCGGCATGACCGTGGTGGGTCTGCCCGACGCGGCGGTGCAGGAAAGCCGCGAACGGGTCCAGGCGGCGGTTCGCAACGCCGGGGTGCCGATGCCGCGCAAACGGCTGGTGGTCAACCTTGCCCCGGCCTCGGTCCGCAAGGAAGGGCCGTCGTACGACCTGCCTATCGCCGTGGGGGTGCTCATCTACACCGGCATGCTGCTGCCCGAAGCCGCCGAAGGCATGCTGGTGGTGGGCGAACTCTCGCTGGACGGCACCGTACGCCACACGCGCGGCGTGCTGCCGATGGCCGCCACCGCCCGCCAGAACGGTTTCAAGCGCATCGTTGTCCCCGAAGTGGACGCTGCTGAAGCCGCACTCATCCCGGACCTGGAAGTGATCCCGGTCGCTTCGCTCTCCCAGCTTTATAACCACCTGACCGGGCGCAAGGTCATCCCGGCCCAACCGCACATCGAGTCTGACTCCGTGCCGCCCGTCCCGCCGACCGATTTCGCTGAGATCAAGGGGCAGGAACACGCCAAGCGGGCGCTTGAAGTGGCTGCCGCGGGTGGGCACAACGTGCTGATGATCGGTCCGCCCGGGGCGGGGAAAACGCTGATGGCGCGCGCCCTGCCGGGCATCCTGCCGGAAATGTCCATCGACGAAGCCCTGGATGTGACCCGCATCTATTCGGTCGCTGACCAACTTCCGCCCGAGACGCCGCTCATGCGCCTGCGCCCGTTCCGCTCGCCGCACCACACCATCAGTCACGCCGGGCTGGTGGGCGGCGGCAATTGGCCGCGTCCCGGCGAGATCTCACTGGCCCACCGCGGCGTGCTCTTCCTGGACGAACTGCCCGAGTTTGGGACGCGTGTCCTGGAAGTACTGCGCCAGCCGCTCGAAGACAAACTTGTGACCATCAGCCGGGCGCAAGGCTCGCTGACCTTCCCGGCCAACTTCCAGTTGGTCGCGGCGATGAACCCGTGTCCGTGCGGCTACTACGGCGACCCAGTCAAACCATGCACCTGCTCGAACATGGTCGTGACCAAGTACCAGAAACGCATCTCGGGTCCGCTGCTGGACCGGATTGACATCCACGTCGAGGTGCCGCGCGTCGATTACGAGAAACTGTCCGAGGCGCGGACCGGGGAATCGTCCCAGGTTGTCCGGGCCC
>CAZRCR010000054.1:0-3302 GCA_964598615.1 uncultured Anaerolinea sp. | reverse complement strand
TACGAGAAACTGTCCGAGGCGCGGACCGGGGAATCGTCCCAGGTTGTCCGGGCCCGGGTCCAGGTGGCGCGCGACCGGCAACAGGTCCGTTTTGGGGCGAATGGATTGACATGTAATGCAGAAATGCGCCCGGCGGAGGTGCGTCAATATTGCCAACTGGACGAGACCGGGCAGGCGCTGATGCAGTCGGCCATGAACCAGATGCAGTTGTCGGCGCGGGCATACCATCGTCTCCTGAAACTGGCACGCACGATCGCCGATCTGGCGGGCAGCGAGTCCATCCAGCCGCCGCACCTGGCTGAGGCGCTGCAATATCGTCCACGCCTGCTATTGGGGTGATTTTCGCCCAGCACTTATAAAAAAACAGGCGGCCAATGGCCGCCTGTTGCGTTAATGTTCGTGATGATGTCCTTCTTCATGGACATGACCATGATCCAGTTCCTCCGGGGTGGCAGGGCGCAGGCCAGCGATCTTGACCGAAAAATGCAGTTCCTTGCCTGCCAGCGGGTGATTGAAGTCAAGATGAATGGTTTCTGCACCAACTTCGGTGATGGTGGCATGCATCGGGTTGCCATGTTCGTCCTGGAGTTCGAGCATGGTACCGACTTCCATGGGAATCTCTGCCGGGAATTCTGCACGCGGTACATCCAAGTGAGCTTCCCCATCCACTTCGCCATAACCATCTGCAGCCGCGACGACCACATCTTTGCCTTCGCCGATCGCCATGCCATACAGCTCCCGCTCCAACCCCGGGATGATGCCACCCGCACCCTGGATGAATTCGATCGGTTCGCTGCCATCGGAAGTATCGATCAATTCTCCATCCACGGTCAGGGTGTAATCCATTTTGACCACCAGGCCATCCATCACTTTCAAAGCGTCGCTCATGTTGTCTCCTTCTCGCTGGCCGGGGGTATGGGATAGCCAGGAAGCCAGATTCTACCCTCTTTTGCCCGGAAATCAACAAGGAATGGCAACGTCGAAAAGCTGCCATTCCCTGTCAGGCAGATTACACAATTCAAAATCTATTCGTTCATCATGTTCAGGAAAACATTCACCACATCCGGATCGAAATGTTTTCCGGATTGCCCGCGCAGGTAGTCCAATGTATGTTCCTTCGACCAAGCCTCGCGATAAGGACGTTCTGCCGTAAGGGCATCATAGACATCCACTATGGCAAAAATTCGCGCCGGGAGAGGAATTTGTTCGTTTTTCAAACCATCCGGATACCCGGACCCGTCCCATTTTTCATGGTGGTAATGCGGAATGGAAAGCGCCGGGCGCAAGTAGGCAATGGATGACAACATCTCATAGGCATAGACCGGGTGGCGTTTCATGATCGTCCACTCTTCGGGAGTCAATGGCCCCGGTTTGAGCAGGATGGCATCCGGAATACCCATCTTGCCGATATCATGCAACAGGGTGCCACGGCGCACATGCTCCATTTCATTCTCTGGAACGCCCATTCGGCGCGCCAACTGAACGGTCATCTCAGTCACGCGCCTGGCATGGCCTTCGGTCTCCTTGTCGCGCAATTCCAAAGCTTGTGACCACCCCTGGATGGTGGCATCGTACGCCAATACCAGATCCAGATTGGAGCGCTGCAATTCCTCGAACAAATGGGAGCTGTCAATCGCAATGGCGGCCTGACCGGATAACATTTCCAGGAACGTATACCACTCAGGGTCAGGTTGATATTCGGAACGGTGAAATACCTCCAGCACACCCTGCACCTGTCCCTTGGCAACCAGAGGGATGGCGTGCTGGGTCACAAATCCTTCTCCCATATAGATACTTTCCATCCGGGAAGCGGAAGTGACATCTTTCAAATTCTGGACACTTTGCAACCGCCGCTGAAGCGCCGCCTGCCCAACCAAACCTTCCCCCAAATTGATGCGCGTCCCTTCGACAAGGTGCGAGAAGAAACCATGACTGGCCGTATATTCCAGCATGTGCGTAAGCGGATTGAGAATCAGCACGGCAGCCGCATCCGCCTTGAGTTCGGAAGTTGTGTGCTCGAGCAGGATGCCAAGCGTAACGCGCAAGTCCACACTGGCGCTGATGGCGGTGTCGATGGCGTGCAATGCCGAAAGATTCCGCAAACGTTTTTGCGTTTCCGTGAACAGACGGGCATTTTCAATGGCAATGGCGGCTGTATTGGAAACAAGGGAAAGCAAGTTGGTTTCTTCCTGTTTGAAGCGGTTGGCCGTATAACTCTGCAACTGGATCAGGCCAATGGGTTTCCCCTTAACCATCATGGGCACGTACAAACCCGATTGCGCCAGCTTGGATGGGTCGCCAACAAATTTTTTGGGCGAACGCTTTGACGGGGATTGGACAAGATCATTGGCAATCAAAGGTTCCCCATGCAGGAGAACATAACTCTGGCGCCCAATCCCTTGCGGGTCAAAAGTTAGGGGAGGGAGTGTCTTGGTGTCGATGAATGCACCATCAATATGTCCGCAAGCACAGGTAATCTTCCCAGCTTTTGCATCGAAAATGGAAATGAACAGCCCACAAATATCCGGGATAAGATTATAGATGGAACCGGTAAGGCGGGTATAAATTTGGTTGAGTTCAAGAGTCTCCCCAAGCACATGCCCGATCTCATTGACCGTAATGAGTTGTTCGGCATGACGCACGGCCTGTTCATGCAGTGTGGCGCGATGCAAGGCATTGGCAGCAATATCGGCAATCGAATTGAGCAGGTGCATGTCATCGGAAGTGAAAGAGGTCATTTTCTCTTTGCTACGGCTGTTGGCACGCCCCACCCAAATGGACCCGATGAACTGTTTCTGGACAAGGAGAGGAACTCCCAGCACTGCCGAGGAATAAGGAAACTCTTCCCGATAGTTTTTTCGTTCTTCGTCTAATACCTGGTCGCTACGATAAGGAAGGCGCGTTTGCGCCATCCAGCCGCTCAAGCCTTCTCCGTGTTCCTGACGTCGCCCCCTCAATTTATGCCATTTACCGCGCGCAGCCTCCAGGGTATTACTTCCTGTAAGCGGATCATAGGCAATCAAGCCGGCATTTTGTACATGGAGGAGTTCTGTGAGTTGATCCAGAATGGCTGGCAGCATTTCGTCGCGCATGGATGCAGAACGCAAGGCAGACGAAACAGATGCCACGGCAACCAATTCCTCGGTGCGGCGGAGAGTTTGTTCGAACAGCCGGGCATTTTCGATGGCAGGGCCTGCATATGCTGCCAGGATCTCCAGCAGGGTTCGATCCCTTTCCGAATAGATATTGGTTTGGTAAGACTGGGCTGAAATCACACCGATGACGGCAGCACCGGAAAACAT
>CAZRCR010000053.1:6822-8441 GCA_964598615.1 uncultured Anaerolinea sp. | reverse complement strand
CATTTCGTGCTAGAATGACCGCATATTTTGCACCACAGGAGCCCCATCCATGAAACCCAACCGGAAGCCCGTCCAAAAAGAAACATCCTCCCGCAAACCGTGGCTCATCGCCGCCATCGCCGGGGGTGTTCTGCTGGCGGTCGTTGCCGCCCTGTTCGTCAGCGCGGGCGTGTTCCACGTCCAGGTGCCGCTCATTTCCGCTCTCTTCACCGAACCCCTGACGGACGGCGTGCCGCACGACAGCTCCTGGGTGGACCTGCGCCTGTTCCTGCCCGCCGAATGGGTCATCCAGCAGGACAGCGAAGGCACCCTGCTTGCCAGCTCCTCGCAGGCCGCCTTCGACGCCGAAGTGCTCCCCGAAGGCGCCGCCATCATCGCCATCATCCGCTCGGAATCCCTGGCCGATTCGCTCATCGGTGAAAGCGTGAACGCCAGTTCGGCCAAAAGCATCGTCAAGTTCATCGTCGAAGACGGGCTGAACACCAATACCGACGCCCGCCGCCTCGGCGCTGTCCAACAACGGACGGTCAGCGGCTTCGAGGCCGCCTCGGGCAGTTATTCCTTCACCGGCGGCGATGTTGCCCTGGTAAACTACGTCGTCGCCGTCACCACCGACGACGGTCCCATCCTCATCATCTTCATCAGCCGCGAAACTTCCTGGAACACGAACCACCGCCTGTTCGACTCCATCCTCGACAGCATGATTATCTTCCCGCTCGAATAAACTGGATGAAGCGTCTCGTCCTCCTGCTGACCACCCTGCTCCTGCTCGCCGCGTGCGGGCCGTCTGCCACCCCCACGCCCGTGCCGGTGACGGAAACCGTCCCGCCCACTGCCACAGCCACGGTCACACCGTCGGCCACGCCCACACAGCCCCCGCCCACCGCCACCCCCCAACCCGCCAGCGGAAAACTGACCACCCAGGTCAACGTGCGCTCCGGCCCCGGCACCAGCTACGAATCGCTCGGGCTGCTGAGCCAGGGCAGCGCCGTGCAGGTCTACGCCCGTGACGCCGGGACGAAGTGGTACCAGATCGCTTACCCGTCCGCCCCAGGCGGACGCGGCTGGGTGGCCGCCCAATACGTGACCATCGACACCGCCGCCGACCTCCCGCTCGACGCCACGCCCACCCCCTCCGGCCCCACTGGCCGGGTGATGCAGCGTCTCAACGTCCGCAGCGGACCCGGCACCAGTTTCGAAAGCCTCGGCATGCTCGAAGCCGACACCCTCGTGGCCCTGACCGGCAAGAACACCACCGCATCCTGGCTGCGCATCGACTATCCCGGCGGCCCCGGCGGCTACGGCTGGGTCACCGCTCAGTACATCCAGACCGACAGCGCCGCCAGCCTGCCCATGCTCGACGATTACGGCAACGTGGTCACACCCGGCGCACCGTCCGAGGACCCGGAAACGGCCTACACGCCCGCCCCCACGGTCGGCCCCGCCTACGCCGACAACGACTCCCCGTCCGCGCCGGGGGTGCGCGTGACCTTCTCGGCGGCGGGCACGCGTCAGATCACGTACACGAGTCAAGTGTCCGCGCCCGAAGGCGACCCGGAAGACTGGCTGGAGGTCACGCCATACGCCGTCAATGCGGGGCAGGCGCGCCTGTCCCTCGC
>CAZRCR010000053.1:0-6722 GCA_964598615.1 uncultured Anaerolinea sp. | reverse complement strand
TAGACTAATTCACAGGAATCGCATCTTTTTATCGGAGGAGACCCATGCACGCCAAAACACTCTTTGTTCTTTTCATTTCCTGCACGCTGGTTCTGGCAGGCTGCGGCAAACCCGCTGTCACGCCCGCCCCGGTCCTTTCGGCAGCCATGAGCGAACTGCAAGGCACGGTGGAAAAGAAGAATCCCACAGACACCGATTTCTCGGCCGCCGCCCCTGGTGACGAAGTAGATGTACAGGGACAGGTACGCACCGGGGAGGACAGCCGCGTGCGTCTCGATCTTTCCAGCGGCACGATCATCCGCGTTGCTTCCTCCACACTCTTCACCCTCGAACAGAACGAGGCCGCCGATGATGGACTGGTCACCCGTTTGAAACTCTTCGCCGGGAAGTTGTGGGTCGTCCTCAATGGCGGTTCGATCGACGTCGATACTCCTTCCGGACTCGCCACCGTGCGCGGCTCCTACATGATGGTCTGGATCGACCCCGGAACCGGCGATGTCTGGGTCGACTGTCTCGAAGGCTGGTGCCAGGCCGGGAACGACACCGCCAACGTCGACATGCTCGCCGGTCAGGGCACCATCCTCTATGCCTTCGATCCCGCTGGTTCCACCCCGCCGCCTCCCCCGCTCCTGCGTACCCGCACCCAGGAGGAGATTGACGAGTTCCTTGCTAACAACCCCGAGCTTTCCCAGGTCATGGATGCCATCATCGCCACCGCTTCCGCCCTGCCATCCCCAACCGGCGAAGAAACTCCCACACCCACGCCCACTCTCGAACCCGTTGCAGACTGCTTCGCCCTCACCAGTCCCGCCGACGGCGCCAGCCTGGCCAGCCAGGGTCTGGTCACCTTCTCGTGGGAGAGCCTGCCCGAGGCGGCACAATATGCCATCACCTTCACCCAGCCCAACGGCTATCAGTTGACCTTCCCGGAAACCGGTACCTCCCACCTGCGCTACCTGGACTCGCTCCCCGCCGCAGGCACCTTCCAGTGGCAGGTCACTGCCTTCGATGCCGCCGGGACGCCGCTCTGTACCGCAGGGCCGTTCTCCTTCTCCAAGCCTGCCGCTCCCACGCCTACTTTCACCAAACCTGCGCCCACACCGTCAAATAGTTCGGGCAATGCCATTATCACCTACATGCTGGGGCCGAACAATTTCACCATATCCACCAGCATGGACTGTTTCCAGAGCTATAAGGTCTATGCCGTCGACCCGGATGGGATCGACACGGTATGGATCGTATACGACATCTACGATAATGGCACTTCCTCCTGGCTGGGATCAGGCGGCTTCAGTATGATTTACATAGGCACATCGCTTTACGAAAGCGCCAGTAGTGTCATTGGCACATCTTCCTATAACAGCACGAACGGCAAGTATGATATCGACTGGCACTTCGAAGTACTGGATGTGAACGAGGGCAATACCGTAGGCCCTACCTATCACTTCACGGACACTTTCGGCTGTTCTCCATTTTAGTCACACGTTCAGGGGTAAAAAAAAGAGCGGGATGGCTTCCTCCCGCTCTTTTGATTAACAAAACTGTCAGGCGCGTTTAGTCCTTAAGTCATGCACGGCATCAAAAGGCCCTCCTGTAAAATTAACTTGTGCTTGTATGGTCAAGCACAGGTTGATTTTTCATAAGGAGAGAAGTCATGAAATCCAAAATTCTTTTCATTGCCTTCGTTTTCGTCCTCATTGCCAGCCTGGCATTGGCGGCTTGCGGCGGCCTTCCGGCCGCCACATCGACCGATGCACCGGTCGTTCTGGGCAACAACGCCGATCCACGCGCCACCCTGCTGGATGTGGTCGGCGATGTCCAGATCAAGAATCCGGGCGCGGCGGCATTCACAGCCGCCGAAGACGGCGACCGGCTTGAGGTCGGCGGGCAGCTCAGCACCGGGCAGGACAGCACTGTGCGGCTCGATCTGGCCTCCGGCACGATCGTGCGCGTGGCTCCCGAGTCCATGTTCACGCTCAACTCGAACGAGGTCGCCGATGGCAGCCTGCTGACCCAACTCATCCTGGCCGCCGGGCGCGTCTGGGTTGTTTTGCGCGGCGGGGCGCTGGAAGTGGAAACCCCATCCGGCGTGGCATCGGTACGCGGCTCCTACATGTCGGTCTGGGTCGATCCCGAAACGGCCGATGTGTGGGTCACCTGTCTAGAAGGCTGGTGCCAGGCTGAGAATCCCGCCGCCGTGATGGACATGGTGGCCGGTGAAGGCTGCCTGCTCTATCACTGGGATCCGGAAGGCACCACCCCGCCCCCGCCTCCCAAACTGCGCTACCTGACCCAGGCTGACATCGATGAGTTCCTGTCCAACAACCCCGAGGCACAGGAAGTCATGAATGCCATCATCGCCACTGCTTCCGCCCTGCCCACCCTGGCGCCTACTCCCGAGTCCACACCGGTGACGGACTGCTTCACGCTGGGCCTGCCAGAGAACGGTGCCAGCGTATCCGAAACTGGCGAGATCCAATTCGACTGGAACGACCAGCCGGAGGCCTTCAAATACATCCTGCACGTCATCAAACCAAATGGCTCCGAAAAGAACTTCCTCAGTTGGCGTAGTTCTCTCATAGTGGATGCCGACGAACTGCCATACGCCGGGGAATACCAGTGGGAAGTCATTGCCTACAACTCCAACATTCAGCCCATCTGCACCGCCGGGCCATGGACATTCACCAAGGCCGCTGCACCCGAGCCAACCCCCGTGGCTGATTGCTTCCAACTAACCGCTCCCGATGATGGCGCACAGTTCTCCGAAACCGATCCGATCACCTTCACCTGGGAGGAACAACCGGACCGCTACAAGTACGTCATCCATATCACCAAGCCCAACGGTGCCGATTTCTCGAAGATCCTCTTCACGAACACCTACCAGACCGGCGCCGAAGCGCTCGGCATGGGCGGAACCTACTCCTGGTCGGTGACCGCTTACGACGCCAACATCGATCCCATCTGTACTTCCGGCCCGCGGACCTTCAGCCTACCCGGCGACTATGTACCGCCCACGCCTGAACCCGGTTCCTGCGTGACCCTGCTCAGCCCCGCCGACGGCACCAACTTCCCCGGGCCTGCCGCGGTGGAATTCACCTGGACAGAGTATCCCGGCGCCTACAAGTACATCATCTCCTTCAAACCCCCGTCCACGCCGGCTTCGACGTTCCTGGCCTGGGAGCCCAGCCACCTGCGTTACGTTGAGTCGTTCACCGAGGGCGGCACTTATCAGTGGTGGGTGACGGTCAAGGACCAGAATCTCAACGAGATCTGCACCAGCGGTATCTTCACCTTCACCAAGCCAACCACCATCTATCCCACTCCCTCCCAGAAACCGGGTGATGACACCAGCCCCCAGAATGGTCTCTACTGGGGCCACAACGTCAGCCTCAGCGGCTGTTCCGTATCGGCTTCCGCTTACACGGCTTATGGCAGCGGCGTGAAGAAATTTGTACTCTCCACCAGCCCCATTCCGCCCACAACGCCCTATGTTACCCTTTCTGATTACGGTGGCGGCCTTTGGGGTACGAACGTGGATGTTTGCACCTGGGGCAATGTCCCGGCTGGCACCACCATCTACTGGCGCTTCGAGATCTACGATGGAGAATACCTCGTAGATAGTACCATCGGCAGTTTTGTCACCAGCCAGGATTGCCCGTAACCTGCCCGTTTTTTCACAACAGTGCGCCGGTCCGTGTGACCGGCGCATTTTTATTCCCGCACAGGGCGGTCATTTCTGCTCTGTGCGGTATATAATTGTCCATCAGTACAGATTTCAATCCCGGCGTATGCTCCAGTCAAGGAGACTCCATGAAAAAGATTCGCATCCCCCTGCGCAACATCCTGTTGATCGGTACAGCACTGCTCCTGCTCATATTGGAAGTGATCGGCCTGTTCCCCAAGGTCAATACACCCCTGGAACGGGTGGAGCTTGCCTCGCGGGATGGCATGATGCGCCTGCGCGGCGTCCAGCCCATCAGCCAGGACATCGTCATCGTAGCCGTGGATGATTTCTCCTTCAACTGGACCGGTCTGCAATGGCCGTGGCCGCGCTCCTACATGGCCCAACTGGTCAACCAGCTCAACGACGCCGGGGCGCGCATGGTCGGCCTGGATGTGATGCTCTTTGAGAACGGTTACGATGAAGGCGGGGACGAAGCGCTGGCCGCCGCCCTGGAAAGTATCCCCCAATCCGTGACCGTGATGCAGATCTTCGAGGACCCGTCTCAGGGCACGGTCACGCTCAAGTTGCCCATCACCATCTACCGTGACAAACTGGATGCCATCGGCCTGACCGGGGTGAAGTTGGACGAAGATGCCATCGACCGCGGCATCCAGCCCTACGACACTTACGGTGACAGCACCTATTTCCACTGGGCCTTCGAGATTGCCTCCCTGCGCCTGGGCGTGGACGAGCCGGTCATCACCCCCACCGGGCTGACCTTCAACGGACAGGATGTGCCGCTCACGCAGGGCAGGCTGCTGGTCAATTTTTCCGGCCCCGCGGGAACATATCCCACCTACTCTGCTGCCAACGTGGTGGACGGGCTGGTCGACCCGGCCGTTTTCCAGGATAAGATCGTGCTGATCGGCGCCACCAGTATCACCCTGCACGATGTCTACCCGACCCCCTTCTCGGCCTCCGAACCCACTCCCGGCGTGGAGATCGTGGCCAGCGCCATCAACACCATCCTGACCGGCAACTACCTGCACGCCACCCCGCCATGGGCCAACCTGCTCATCATCGTCGGCATGGCTGTCATCGCCGGGCTGCTGGGACGCATCCGCCGCCCGAGTCTTGCCATCCTGATTCTCTTCGGAGTCATGCTGGCCTACGTTGCGCTGGCCTACATCCTGTTCGTGAACTCCCGTCTCTACATCCCGGTCACGGCTCCTGAAGCGATGCTCTTCCTGGGCGTGGTCCTGCCATCCATCGAGCAGGCGGTTTCGCAGGAACGCGAAAAACGCCGCGTGCGCAGTCTCTTTGCCCGCTTCCTGGCCCCCGAAATGGTCGACCAGATGCTTTCCACCAAAGACCTGAACTCGCTCAACAAACGCGCCGACATCACCATTCTCTTCTCCGACATCCGCGGCTTTACCACCCTCTCCGAAAAATTAACCCCTGAAGCCGTTGTGGCCCTGCTCAACCCTTACCTCGAAGCCATGACCGCCATCGTCCACAAGCATGGCGGCACCGTGGACAAGTACGAAGGCGACGCCGTGGTCGCCTTCTTCGGCGAGCCTGTCCCTTACGAGGACCATGCCCTGCGCGGCGTGCGCGCTGCTGTGGAGATGCGCGTGGAGCTGGCCCGCCTCAACCAGGCCTGGCGCGCCGAGAACCGTCTCGACCACGACCTGGAGATCGGCATCGGCCTGCACACCGGTGAAGTGTTCGTCGGCCTGCTCGGCTCGGCCCAGCGCGTCAACTACACCATTATCGGCGACAGCGCCAACCTGGCCGCCCGCCTGCAAGACCAGACCAAGGTTGTCGGCTGGCCGATTCTCGTCAGCGAACGCACCGCCAACCTCGTCAAGGACGAGTTCGAGGTCCAGTTCGCCGCCCTGCAGGCTATCAAGGGCAAGGCGGAACCCGTCAATATCTACAAGATCATCGGGCCGTTGAAGAAATAATATCGTGCAGGGGCACGGTACATCGTGTCCCTACTCCAAAATTCATGCCCCGTCTCCCCGCCCTCCTGCTTGCCTGTACGCTCCTCCTGGCCGCCTGCCAGCCATCCGCCGCGCCCCAACGCGCCTGGGCCGTGGAGGACCTGCGCGCCCTCGACCCTGCAGGCGACACTCCCACCCCATCGACGGACCTGCTGGCCGCCTATATCCGCACCGTTGGGGTGGACCTCGAGATCCGCATCGACCTGCTCGATCTGTCCCTCGTTCCCGATTATGACCTGTCGCTGACCATCACCACCCCCGCAGAGACGATCACCGTCCTCCTGCCTGCGGATGGGAAACCGTCCGTCTCGGGCGGGACCTCAAGCCTGCGCGCCCGGCTCGTGCGCGACCCCGACCTGGACACGGTGACCGTCCGCTTCAACCGCCTGAACATCCCCACTCCCTTTAGTCTGCAAGCCTTTTCCTACATCCCCGGCAGTTCCATACCGGACGATACGCTCGGCCCCGTCCGCTCCGACGCGTTGCCCCCCGTGGAGCGCGCCCCGGTGCTGCTGGCCTTCTGGAACATCTTCCCTGCCGCCACCCCGGCCCAGGCCCTGCGCCGCTGGGACGGGGCGCACACCGGCCCGAACGGTGGACGGCACGGCCTGAGCCACATCCTCGCTTCGGTGAGCGCGTACCGCGTGCCGGTGGCCCTGCTCGACCTGAAAACCCCCGCCAGTCTGGCGGCGCTGGATTTCATGGACAAGATGCCCTACATCCAGAACCTGGCTGAAGCCGGTCTCCTGCTCCTGTCCGATAGCGCCTACAGCGAACCGGCAGACATGGCACTGGCCTACAGCCGTTCCACCGCCGAAGCCTTCGGTCTGCCGGACAGTCAATTCGTCTATGCCGCTGCCGGGACCGTACAATCTTCTTACCTCGCTCAATTTCTCGCCCTGCCTGACGCAACCCATATCGCCCTCGACGGCAGAACACGGCTCATCCCCCTCCCCGATACCGGGGCAGACCAGGTCAACGCCGACGGCCTGACCCTGTCCGTGCGCCAGTCGCTGATGGCCGCGGCGCTTTCCGCCGATGAAACCGATCTG
>CAZRCR010000052.1:0-8458 GCA_964598615.1 uncultured Anaerolinea sp. | reverse complement strand
CAACTACGAAGTCCGCGATGCCCGCCGCAACATCCGCGCAGAGGCCCCCGATGTGGTCCAGAAGGTCCGCATCCTGGCCGTCACCCCGGCGATCCCGAACGACACGCTGACCTTTGGCCCGGGCTTCCCGGCTGATGTTCGCGATGCCATCCTGACCGCCCTGTTCGACTATGCTGCCAACGATCCGGACGGCTTCAAGGCTGCCTTCTCGGCTTACTCTTGGACAAGCATCGAACCGGCGACCGACGCTGAATACGACGAACTGCGCCTCGCCATCCAGAACTCCGGCTACTCGCTGGAAGATATGAAGTAAATCTTACTTCAGACGTTGCTTGGGCAGGGGAATGCTCCCCTGCCCAAGTTTGTTATTATTCCGGGTTATCAAAGAGTCCCCCTATGCTGCAAATCAAAAATCTCACCAAAGTTTATGAGGGCGGCGTACAGGCGCTCACGGATGTCAGCTTCGATGTCCCGAAAGGCCAGTTCCTGGCAGTTATTGGCTTGAGCGGGTCCGGGAAATCCACACTGTTGCGCTGCATCAACCGCCTGATCGAACCGACCTCCGGTCAAATCATCTGGAATGGAATTGATGTGACCACCGCCTCCTCGGAGGAACTGCGCCGTGTCCGACGCAAAATTGGCATGGTGTTTCAGAACTTCAACCTGGTACACCGTTCCAAGGTGATCACCAATGTTCTGGCCGGAAGACTGGGCTATGTCAGCCCGGCCTGGAGCTTGATCAATCGCTTCTCGCGCGAGGATATCGAAAAAGCCAAAAAGCAGCTGGCCCGCGTCGGCATTGAAGACAAAGGTGAGTATCGGGCGGACGAACTCTCGGGCGGGCAGCAACAGCGCGTTGGCATTGCCCGCGCCCTGATGCAAGACCCGGAGATCATTTTGGCTGATGAGCCGGTCGCCAGCCTCGACCCGGTACTGGCCCATAGCATCATGAAACACCTGGAACAGATCAACAAGGAAGACGGCGTGACTGTGCTTTGCAGCCTGCACTTCCTTGATCTCGTTCACCGTTACGCGGACCGGGTGGTGGCATTGAATCAGGGCCGTCTGGTCTTCGAAGGCCTGCCCAACGAAATCGACGACAAGAAATTCAAAGAGATCTATGGCCGCGACGCAGAACGGGTAGGGTAACGCTATGACCGAGAAGAAAAACGACAAAAAAACCAGTGTCTGGAAATCCATCCGGAACGGGCTTTTCTTTGCCATCGGGATGATTTTCATTGCCTATGCCTTCAAGGTAACGCAGGTCGATCTCTCGGATTTCCGCCAGGAAACCCGCGTTGCCAGCCGTACACGTGTCATTCGCGCCCTGGCAAATCCTGAAGTCTTCGAATACAAACAGGTGGAAGTGGTTGTCAATATCCCGATCTACCTGCCCTGCCCTGCCAGCGGAGCGCCGGAAGCCGTGGAACCTGATACCACCCAGGCCTATCTGGTTGCCCCTACTTGCGGTGACTTGGGCGAGACCATCACCGTGGAAGGCTTCAACTTTGCCCCTGGTTCCACCGGCCCGATCGGATTCGTGCCCAAGAACGATCCCAACTACGAACTATCGCTGGTAAAGGGACAGTTCGAGGTGGATGAAAACGGTCACTTCACCTTCGAGTTCCCTCTCCCCAATGACCGCGCCAGCGACGATGTGCAGTACATCCGTGTGGTGGCCCGGCAGAACGTGGGGGCGCCGCTCCTGACCCAGAACGCCAAGGATACGTGGGACAAGATCATCGAAACGGTCTTCATGGCTTTCCTCGCCACCCTGATCGGTACCATCCTGGCTTTTCCGATCAGTTTCCTGGCCGCCCGCAACCTGATGGTCAATGTCAAGAGTCCGCTCACCAGCATGGCCCTGAACATCATTGGCTGGCCGGCAGGAATTGCTGTAGGTGGTTTGTTGGCCCGCTGGCTGATGAAGATCAGCGACCTGCAAGTCGCCGGGGTATGGTTCGACGTCGGCGGTGTAGTGGTCGGTAGTGTGGTCATCTGGTTCCTGGCACGCTGGGCGCTTCTGGCGAGTGCGGACGAGAATGCCAAGTTGGGTAAACGCATCCTTCGCATCCTTGCTTTGCTCGTATCGGCGCTACTCCTGGTTTATGCTATTTATGACCTGGCCAGCCTGGGCATCAAGGCCGGCGAAGCCTTGCTCCCCAAACTGGGTGCTTTCGATTTCCTGGCAAACTTCATCCTCCAGTTCAGTGACATCATGCACACGATCATGATCCTGATCGTGGCTCTGGTGGTAGGCGGCACAGTCTCATCCCTTCTGGGACGCGTCGGCCAACGGATGAGCGAACACGTGTCTGCCGCCCCGCTGCGGATCATCAACGCCCTGTTCAGCGGCATCGCCATTGCCACCCTGTTCGTGCTCGTTGGCGCCTTGATCGACTGGCTGTACCAGGTAGACAATAACGCCTACGTGTACACCATTCCGGGCATCGTTGGCGGGGTGCTGGGCATCCTGTTGGCACTCTTCACAAAACCCAAGGCATCGCTGCCAGTGGGCATGGTTGTGTACTTCATCGTGCGCACCATCCTGAACGCGGTTCGTTCCGTGGAAGCGCTCGTGATGGCCATCGTCTTCGCCATCGTGGTAGGCATGGGACCCTTCGCCGGTGTACTGGCGCTTGGACTGCACACCGTTGTCAGCCTGGCGAAACTCTACTCCGAACAAGTGGAAAGCATCATGGCCGGGCCGCTGGAAGCCATCGAGGCGACCGGTGCCAACCGCTTGCAGACCATCGTCTACGCCGTCATCCCGCAGATCATCCCGCCGTACATCTCCTACACCATGTACCGCTGGGACATCAACGTGCGCATGTCCACCATCATCGGCTTTGTGGGCGGCGGCGGTATTGGTTTGCTGCTCCAGCAGAACATCAACCTGCTGAACTACCGCTCTGCTTCCACACAGATGATCGCCATTGCAGTCGTCGTGGCCGCCATGGACTTCATCAGCTCCAAACTGCGCGAAAAGACCGTCTAAGCGCATTCAACAACCAAATTCGTGTACCCCGTCCAAACGCCGAGGACGGGGTACTTTTTTTGGTAAAATTCTGAATGTGTTCAAAAAACTCATCCAACTCACCAAGAAAATCATTATCATGCTCCTGAAATTGACCATCATCCTGGCCGGAACAGCTGCCCTGATCCTGCTGGCAGCACGCCTGACCACGGGCCTGTACGCGCGTTCGAGAACGTACACCAGCTCCGAGGTCCCGGCCCGACGGGTGGCGATCGTCTTCGGAGCAGGTGTCATGCGCAACGGGGAAGCCACGCCGGTCCTTTACGACCGCGTCCAGACTGCCGCCGAATTGTATTTCGCCGGGAAGGTCGAAGTCCTGTTGATGAGCGGCGACAACCGCTTCGTGGACTATAACGAACCGGCAGCCATGCGCGAAGTGGCGCTCTCGTTCGGCGTACCCGAGAACGCCATCGTACTGGACTATGCCGGGCGGAGCACCTACGACACCTGTTATCGCGCCAGCGCCATCTTCAAGGTGGATGAGGCCATCCTGGTCACGCAGGCCTTCCACCTGCCACGTGCCCTGTACCTTTGCAATCACCTGGGCGTGGATGCAGTGGGCGTGGATGCCGATCAGCGGGTCTATCGCAAATCGGCCAGGCTGTACCGGAACCTGCGCGAACTGCTGGCCACCGTCAACGCCCTGCTGGAAGTACACATCACCCACCCGGTGCCCGTGCTGGGCGACCCGGAACCGATCTTTCCATAAGCCGAGGTATGATGACCCGCGACGAAGCCCTTGCAATTGTCCATGAGTACGTCAAGAACGATAATCTCGTCAAACATATGCTTTCCGTGGAAGCCGCCATGGTCTTCTACGCCGAGAAGTTCGGCGAAGATGTCGAAAAGTGGGCGGTGACCGGCCTGCTGCACGACTTCGACTGGGAGATCCATCCCACTCTCGAAGGCCATCCGCTGGCAGGCGAACCGATCCTGCGCGAGCGCGGTGTGCCAGAGGATATCATCCGGGCCGTGATGGCCCATGCCGACCATACCGGCGTGCCGCGCCAGACCCGCATGGAGAAGACGCTCTACGCCTGCGATGAAGTGACCGGCCTCGTCACTGCGGTGGCCTATGTGCGCCCGTCCCGGTCCCTGCTGGACCTGGAGCCATCCTCCGTCAAAAAGAAGTGGAAGGATAAATCCTTCGCGGCAGGCGCCAATCGGGATGAGATCGAAAAAGCCGCCGCCGAGTTCGGCATCGAACTCTGGGAACACGTAGGCAATGTCATTACGGCCATGCGCCGGATTGCCCCTGAATTGGGATTGGTTGGGAATATCTCATAACCACAGGGGCGCAACAGATTGCGCCCCGGCTAATTTTGGAGGTGTGCCATGACCCTGCAAGGCAAAGGATTTTTCACCTTTCTCCTGCGTGAGTGCGAAGGCGGCGACCCGGTCAAAATCGTACAGGCCGCCCAGTCCGCCGGCCTGAGCCATGTGCTGGTCAAGATCGCCGACGGGGTCAATGCCTTTGGCATCGACGCAACCGGCGATTACACCGCCCCGGTGGTGGCAGCCTTGCGGGCAGCAGGGATCGCCGTCTGGGGCTGGCACTATGTCTATGGCAATAGTCCGGCTGCCGAAGCGACCATTGCCATCTCGCGCACCCAGGCACTCAACCTAGATGGGTATGTAGTGGATGCTGAAGAAGAGTACAAGGCCGCAGGCAAGGAAACCGCCGCCCGCCAGTTCATGACCGCTGTCCGGTCCGCGCTGACGTGTCCCATCGCCCTCAGTTCCTACCGTTTTCCCAACTACCATCCGGAACTGCCCTGGGCCACATTCCTCGAAAAATGCGACCTGCACATGCCGCAGGTCTACTGGGAACAGGCCACCAACGCCGGCGGTCAGTTGCGCGAGTCCAAGCGCCAGTGCGATGCCCTGCCGAACGCCCGCCCTTACGTGCCCACCGGCGCAGCCTACGGCACCCCGCCTGTCTGGAACCCCACTACAGCCGAGATCACCGACTTCCTGACCACTGCCAAAGCCCTGGGACTGGATGCCGTGAACTTCTTCGACTGGGACTACTGCAAGGCCAACCTACCGGACCTCTGGCCGGTGATCGCGGACTTCGATTGGCCCGCCCCATCACAGGTCCATGAAGACTCTGGCGGGACGGTCAACAACGGAGGCATCGCCCCGCCCGACCCGCAGACCGCATCCTTCCTCGCCGCGTTGACGGGACGCCAGCCCGCCCAAGCTGCCGCTCTCTACGACCTGTCTGCCGCCCACGTGCGCGGGAATATCCTTTGCAAAAGCAACGCCGCCGTGCTGGGCGACTACACCGCCCTGTTCAGATCCCTGCCTGCCGGGGCCGCCATCACGCTGACCGGGGTCGAAGTCCGCGATGACGTGCACTACCTGACCCTGCAAGCCGGGAGTGTGTTCCTGCAAGCCACGCAGGTCTGGAAGAACGGCAAGATCATCCTCGATTACATGTTCACGCACTCATGATCGCCTGGCTGAACGCGGGAGCGCTCTTCACCCTGACCGCGCTGACGGTGGTCCTGTACGTGCTCAGTGTGCGCCCGGAAGCCTGGTCACGCAGGATCGGGCCGCGCGCCTACCCCCTGAGCGGACGCATGCGAAATGCCGCCATGGCCTGCATGTTCACGGGTCTGGCAACGTTCGTTCTATATTATTTCTTTCCTCTCCCCCTCCCGCTTCCCCGCACCCTGCCCTGGGATTACTGGGTTTCCGTTGTTCTGGGCCTGTTGCTTGCCATCCCGGCGGGATATTTCCTCGTGCGTGGTGTGAACGACGCCGGGGAGGAAGCCGCCATCCCCAGCCCGAAGACGCGTCTCTTTGGCGGCATCTACAGGCAGGTCCGCCACCCGCAGGCCTGGGAAAGCGTGGCCTGGCCGGTGGTGGGGCTGCTCCTGCATTCCCCCTTCCTGGTGCTCTACGGCCTGCTGTGGGTGGTACTGGAGTTCTCGATGGTACTGGCTGAAGAGAAGGATTTGGTGCTGCGCTTTGGAGAAGCATACGAGGAATATCGCAGGAAAACCCCGGCGTTCTTTCCACGGCTAAAAAAGTAGGTCACGTCGCAAACGTGACTTTTATTTTGTTGTAAAATGAATTATCTAACCAGTTCACCGGAGGGGACGTATGCCCAAAACGAACAAAACCTTTATCCTCGATGACCTGCCCACCGATACCGACGCGCTGGATTTCCAGCCCTATGTGGATACGCTGGTGGATATCGTCCAAACCGGCAGCACACCGCTGACCATCGGTGTGTTCGGCGGCTGGGGTTCCGGCAAGACCTCGCTCATGAAAATGGTGAAGAAGGGACTGCCACAGGACTTCACCATCGCCTGGTTCGATGCCTGGAAATACGACAAGGAGGAAACGCTCTGGCGCGCCTTCCTGTTGAGCGTCCTTTCGGCCATGCACAATGCCGGAAAACTTAGCGATGAAGAATTGACCCGCTTGACCGCCATGCTCTACCGCGCCCTTGACCTGGAGAAATCCGGCGGCGTGACCATCGACCTGGCGAAATTCTTCCCAAAGTTAGCACAGGGCGCCATGCAGGTGGGCCTATCCTTCCTGCCGGGAGGTACGGCTTTATCAAAGTTGATGGAAGAACTCCAAAAAGCCGGGGCGCAGAATTTGAGCGAAACCGCCTTTGATGCCATCCAGCGCGAACGGACCAAAATCCATATTGAACAGGTACGTTTTCTGGAACAGTTCCAGCAACAGTTTTCCATGATGGTGCAGGACCGAATCCAATCCAAGAATGGGAGATTGGTTGTCTTTGTGGATGATCTCGACCGCTGCCTGCCGGAGAAAGCCATCGAAGTGCTCGAAGCCATAAAGTTGTTCGTGGACGCGCCGGGTTGTATTTTTGTGCTTGGGCTTGACCAGAGGGTGATCGAGCGCGGTGTGGAAATCCGCTACAGAGAATTCAACAAGAACGTTGACAGTCAGGCACTGAACCCAATAGACGGAGCACATTATCTCGAAAAGATCATCCAACTGCCCTTCCAAATTCCCCCTGTGGAACAGGCCGATATGGGTGACTTCGTGCATGGCCTGACCCCCGATTGGCCGGACGAAGAATGCCCGAAGGTCTTTGCCATCGGCCTGGGCGATAACCCGCGTCAGATCAAGCGCACGGTGAATGTATTCTTGATGCTTTGGAAACTGGCCGAAAAGCGCGCGAAAAAATTGGAAGGACGAATCAAACCGGTGCGGCTGGCAAAGGTGGTAGCCATCCAGACCATCTACCCCGAACTCTATTCCCTGCTCAAAGAGACGCCACGTTACTTACGTGAACTGGAGGAGTATTATCGCTCCGAAAGCCGCGCCAGCGGGGAAATAGCTGAGAGTGAAGCATTGTCCACCCGCCGCAGCACAGAAACCAAAGCCAGGGAAACTACGCAAAAAAATGAGCCGCCTCCGGCGCTGGCAGCCTACGTTTCGCGTCAGGCAGTGCGCAAGATACTCACCCTGCACCCGCCTGAACTGCCGGATGCCAACTTCACCGGATTAACGCCCGACGAACTGCGCCTGTACTTCACCATCACCCGCCGCGCCGAAGCGCCGCAGGCCGCCCCTGCCGAAGCAACTCGTCAGGCTTATGAACCACAGATGGTGAAGATTCCGGCTGGAAAATTCCTGATGGGCACGTCATCAAAACAGGCACAACAAGTAGTTAAGGGAGGAGGTGGTGAGTGGGAGGCTCGGATTCTATTCGAACAACCGCAACATGCGGTGGAACTCTCTGAATACGCCATTGGTAAATATCCGGTAACCAACCATGAATATCAAATATTTGTCAAAGAAACAGGATATAAAGCTCCACAAAACTGGGACGGTGGACAATATCCTTCGGAAAAAGGAGACCACCCGGTAGTGTATGTCTCTTGGGAAGATACAGTGGAATATTGTAAGTGGCTAAGCAATAAAACAAACAAGATTTACCGTCTACCTACTGAAGCGGAATGGGAGAAGGCTGCTCGGGGCACAAATGGGAATATCTACCCGTGGGGCGACAATTTTGACCCCCAGAAAGCCAATACGACCGAGACAAAAATTAACGATACGACCCCAGTAGGGCAATTTTCCCCACAGGGTGACTCACCTTATGGATGTGCGGATATGGCTGGAAATGTATGGGAATGGTGTTCTGACTGGCATAACGGGTATGAATACAAAAAACACGAGGATGGAATAAAAAATCCAACGGGACCCGAGACAGGAGTTTCTCACATTCTACGTGGCGGAGGATGGCTAGAGGATCGATTTAACGTACGTTGTGCACTTCGCTGGAGACATTGGCTGCCAAATGCAGCGAATGGGAATGCTGGCTTCCGTATCTGTTCTTCCGTTTCCATTGATACTGTGTAACCCCTGCGAGCAGAGCAGAATTCTTTGTAGGACACTAGAACATCAAATAAAGCTCGAAAATAGAAG
>CAZRCR010000051.1:0-8478 GCA_964598615.1 uncultured Anaerolinea sp. | reverse complement strand
GGGGCGAGGGATTGGGAAAGGATCATATTCATCCTGTAGGGGCACGATATATCGTGCCCCTACAAATCACACACCACTGAAAGCCGAGAACCCGCCGTCCACCGGGACGACGATGCAGGTCACGAAAGCTGAGGTGGGGGAGACCAGCCAGAGCAGCGCGCCGGTCAGATCGTCGGGGGAGCCGAAGCGCCCCATCGGGGTGTGCCCGATGATGGACTTGCCGCGTGCCGTCAGTTCGCCGGTCTCTTTGTCGGTCAGCAGGAAGCGGTTCTGCTCGGTCAGGAAGAAACCCGGGGCGATGGCGTTGACGCGGATCTCGGGCGAATATTCCTGCGCCATGTGGACGGCCAGCCACTGGGTGAAGTTGCTCACCCCGGCCTTGGCCGCCGAATAGGCCGCGATGCGGGTCAAGGGGCGGAAGGCGTTCATGGATGAGATGTTCAGGATGGTGCCGGATTTCTGGGCGGCCATCAGTTTGCCGAAGACCTGCGAAGGCAGGATGGTGCCCATCAGGTTCAGGTCGAAGACCCAACGCAGGGCATCGGCGGGCAGGTCGAAGAAGGATTGTTCCGGGTTGGTAGTGGCGGCAGGTTTATTCCCGCCCGCCCCGTTGACCAGAATGTCGATGCGCCCGAATTTGGCGACCACGGTCTGGGCGGCGGTTTCGACGCTGGCCTTGTCGAGTACGTTGCAGGCCACACCGATGGCATTCGGGCCGAGTTCTTTTGCCAGGGTTTCGGCGGCAGCCGCGTTCAGGTCCAGCACGGCCACGTTGGCCCCGGCATCGGCCAGGGCGCGGCACATGCTGGCGCACAGCACGCCCGCGCCGCCGGTCACTACGGCGGTCTGGCCGGAAATGTCAAAGAGTTGTTGGATAGAGGATGTCATGGATAAACCTTTCACACGAAGATGCACAAAGGAAGAGCCAAAAAGTTTTATCCTTTGTGAACCTTTATCTCTAGCAGAACGGCTTCAAATGCCGGGCGAAGTGTTTTTGAAGGATGGTTGAATACGCTTCCGGATTGGCGCGCAGCAGGTCCATGAAGCGGTTGTAGAAGCGCAGGTCACCGGTGGCGGTTTTGTCGGTCAGCACGGAACCAAAAGTGACATGCAGGATCTCGCGAGCGTCGAACTGGTCGAGCAGGGACGGCCAATCCGTGACTGCACTGGGCAGGGGGGCGCGCTTCAGATCGGCCGAGACGTGGTAACTGACCTTGTCGTTGTCATAGCGCTCGCGGGCGAACAGGTAGATCTCCTCGAAGAAGGATGGATCGATGGCAGCAATGGTGCGCAGGGCTTCGAGATAACTCGTCCCGGCGGTCTTGACGTGGATGCGCTCACCCCAATGTTTTGCCAGCAGCGGGTAGACGCTGAACTTGTCCGAGCCGGAATGCAGGCTGATCTTGTAGGTTCCGAAGTGGGCGGTCACCGCGGCGTGACGGGCCATCTCCTGGTCAAGTTCATCGAGGTTGCCGATGTAGTCCACGCCTTTCTCGAAGCGACCGATGAAGCGCGGCGCCAACGAGGTGAAACGCACGCCGCGGCGTATGAGTTCGCTGGCGATGAAGTAATGTTCCAGCGGGGTGGTCGGTGTGTCGGTCTCATCCACCGAGACCTCGAAATCGAACTCATCCTTCATCTCGGACAGGCGGCGGTACATGGTGACCGTGTGCTCGATGGCGCGTCCGTACTTGACGGCGGCGCGCAGGAGAGACTCATGTTCGAAGCGGCCTCCGGGGGTATCTGCGGATGCGCCCAGGTAGAGCGTTGAGAGTTGGTCGAAATCCAGCCCTCGGGCTTTGTCTTCCAGCACGGAGATCAGATCGCTGGCGGCTGCATTGTCCACGTGCGCGCCGGGGTCGACGGTGAAGAAGGTATAACCGGCCTTTACGAACGGCGGCAGGTTGTCCGGCGATTTCAGGTGGTCGGCATCCGCTCCCCAGGGGGCATCCCAGCCGGCGGCTTCCACCGCGCGTTGGACATCATCCATCACTTGCTGGGGTGTGCGCCCGGTGCGGGCATTTTCGCGCACTGACTGCTGGGCGAAGATTGGCGACAGCCCGGTGCCGCGCACGGCGGCGATGTGTCCTGGCGTGGCAAGACCGAGACGGTCGCCGAAGCCAAATGATGGTTTCAGGGAAAGGGGGGTCAGCATGGTCATCCTCCGGCAGGCCGGGCGGTGGAACCGCGCACCAGCAGGCTGCCTTTCAGGGTTTTGATTTTGGGGCCGAGCGAGTCTTCGTCATCGAGCAGGCCGAGCACCAGTTCGGCGGCTTGTGCCCCGATGGTGCGCTTGGGCTGGTCGAATGTGGTCAGAGGTGGAGTCGTGAAGGCCGAGAACGTGATATTGTCGAAACCGGCCACCGAGCAGTCTTCCGGAACGCGCAGGCCGGACTCCTGCAGGCCGCGCAGCAGGCCGATAGCCAACATATCGTTGTAGCAAAAGATGGCGGTCGGACGCGGAGAAAGCGACAGAAAATGGTCCGCTGCGGATTGTCCGCCCGCCGGGTCGGAGGTCTGGACCTCGAACTCGTAGCCGTCATGGACGGTCAGCCCTGCCGCCCGCATCTGATCCCGGTACCCGGCCAGACGTTTGGCGTTCGTGCGTCCTGAGCGGGCATACCCGAGATAGGCGACGCGCTGGTGCCCCAGACCGATCAGGTGTTTCATGACCTGACAACTGCCGTCCAGATCGTCATGGTAGATGGAATAACGGTAATCTTCGGCAGACTGGTTGTTGATGACGACCAAAGGGATTTCGTACAGGCGAAGTTGCTTGCTTTGCTCGGCACTGAAGGGTGTGGAGCACAGGATCACGCCGTCCACGCGGTGTTCGCGCATGGCGCGGACGATGTGCCGTTCGCGCAGCAGGTCGCGCTGGGAGGCGGCAATGAACAGGCTGTACCCGTTCTCCTGGGCGACATCTTCGATACCCTGCAGGATCTCGCTGAAGAAGGGATCATCGATGGCGCTGACGATCACCCCCAAAGCCTGCGAGCGGTTGGTCTTCAGGCTGCGGGCGGCGGCGGAAGGCTGGTAGCCCATTTCGGACGCGATCTGCCGGATACGTTCGGTGGTGGCAGGGGAGATGAGCGGACTGCCCCGCAGCGCACGCGAGACCGTGGTATGGGCAACCCCCGCTTTCCTGGCAACATCTTTGATGGTGACTGCCATCTGGCTCCTCTTGAGACTGCACACGTGTGCATGATATGACCTTAGTTTACACGCTTTAATTTCAAAAGTCAACTATTTTGAAAGAAGCCTTGCATTTTTGAAAAACATGTTGTATCATTCTCAAATGAAAGAAAACTTTCATAATTACAAGAAATGAAAGATGTGGCGGGTTTCCCGCCAGCTACATTCCACAGGAAAGGCACACATAATGACAAACGAAATTGAAGCAATTTTTCTGGATGTTGGTAACACCCTGCGCCTTGTTCATGAAGATCCCGAATTCCAGGCACAGGCCCGCAAGGACCTGATGGCGCTCGTCGGTGCCAGCGGCCCGGAGGATGAGTTCTTTGCAAAGGTGGATGCCAATTGGTCGGTCTATCGCAAGCAATCCAAAAAGACCTTGGTGGAAGCTTCTGAACGTGAACTGTGGACGAAGTGGCTGCTGCCGGACTACCCCGAAGAGAAGATTGGCCCTCTGGCCGGCAAACTAACCCGCCTGTGGCGTGATCATGACGGACGCCGCCTGCCCCGCCCCGATGTTAACGAGACCGTCATTGAATTGCATCGCCGTGGTTACATTCTGGGGATTATTGCCAATACCATCACCGAGACCGAAATCCCGGATTACCTGAAGGAAGAGGGGATCGAGCAATACTTTAAAACAGTGGTTCTTTCCTCTCGTGTTCGTTATCGCAAGCCTGATCCCGAGATCTATTGGGAAGCTGCCCGCCGCGCCGGAGTGGAACCTGCCAAGTGTGCCTACGTAGGCGACAACCCGGTCCGCGATGTGGAAGGGACGATTGCCGCTGGTTACGGCATGATGATCATCATGCTCGAACCCGCCACGCTGGCGAAAGAACCTCCCACTGGCGAAGTCAAACCGGATTACACCATCCGCGAGACCAAGGATCTTCTTGATATTTTCCCGCCGCGTAAATAACCGGAAGAAAGGCAGGCAAGAATGACCAGAAAGATCGAAGCGATTTTTCTAGATACAGGCAATACCCTGCGCGTGGTTTCAAAGGATGTTCTCTTTCAGAACCGTGCCCAGCAGGAACTGGTCAATTTGCTCGGCGTGACCGAAACGCCGGCTGTTTTTTGCAAACACCTTGGTGAACGTTACGAGAAGTTCAAAGCGTATGCCAAGGAAACCCTCATCCAGCCATCCGAAGTGGAATTGTGGACGCGCTGGATGTTGCCTGATTCGCCTGCAGAAAAAATCGCGACACTCTCGTCCCGTCTCACCCATATCTGGATCGACCAAAGCGAACGCCGTGTTCTCCGGCCGGATGCCAAACAGACCGTCATTGAATTGAATAAACGCGGGTATGTACTGTGAATTATTGCCAATGCAACTTCTTCGACCGAAATTCCGGAATGGATCGAAAAGAACGAATTGGTTCAGTATTTCAAAACCACCATGCTGTCTTCCAAATTTGGGCGGCGTAAACCCGATCCTTATATCTTCATCGAGGCTGCACAACAGATAGGGATTGAACCAGCCAAGTGTGCCTATGTGGGCGACAACCCCAGCCGTGATATCGAAGGTGCACGGCGAGCTGGTTTTGGGATGGTGGTCATCCTGCTCGAATCGGCCACTCTTTCGAAGGAACCGCCCAAAGGGAGCCAGCGTCCCGATGCGCTCATCCGAGAGTGTAAAGACTTGCTCAACATCTTCCCGCCCCGTTGAAAGGTACATCCATGACCCCTGATATCGAAGCCGTATTCATTGACCTTGGCAACACTCTGCGCATCCTGTTGAAAGATGAAGAACATATGGCCCGGGCACGGCAGGAGATTGTCCGGTTGTTGGGCACGAAGGAAGACCCGGTGGAGTTCTGCAGGAAGCTGGACGAGCGTTACAAAGTCTATCGCAAGTGGGCCTTCGAGAACCTGTCTGAGGCTCCCGAAGCTGAACTCTGGACCCGCTGGCTGGCTCCTGAATTCCCGGCTGACAAGGTTGCCCCCCTGGGCGCTGAATTGACCTACCAGTTCCGCCAGTCGATGGGACGCCGCGTCGTCGTCGACGGTGGCCGCGAAGTATTGGAGGAACTCCAGAAGCGTGGCTACACCCTCGGCATTATCAGCAACCTGATTGGCACACGCGAGATCCCCGAATGGCTGGTGGCTGAAAAATATGACCGGTATTTCAAGTCTGTGGCGCTCTCATCCGTGACGGGTGTCCGCAAGCCCAGCCCGAAGATCTATTTCGAAGCCGCGAACAAAGCGGGGGTCGATCCGTCCAAATGTGCTTACGTGGGCGACAACCTGAAACGTGATGTGACCGGCACGCGTGCTGCCGGGTTCGCCATGATCGTCATCATGATCTCTCCCGAGGAACTGGCCGAATCCGAGATCACCGACGAGAACCGCCCGGATGTCATCATTCACGAGTTCCGTCAACTGCTGGATGTTTTTCCCGGCATCAAGAAATAAGCCTTGCTTTTACCGTGACGTCTTATTGTTAGAAGTGCGTCGCACCATCCCGGCAAACGGAGTCAACCGTCAGGTTCGACGCATCATCAGGAGTGCTTATGTCCACCAAACCCCGCGGCGCAGCCGCCCTCGCAGAAGGCGTTAAAGCCTTGTATGCCGAAGGTCAGACCGACTATTCCCTTGAGCCGCTGATCCTCGTCGATAACGGCGACCAGCCTCTCGGTCGCATCGCGGACGGGGACGCGGTTATCTTCTGCTGCCGGCGCGGCGAGCGCGAGGTCGAGTTGACCGAAGCGTTTACCCAGGCCGATTTTCCCCACTTCCAGCGACCCGCTTTCCAGAACCTGAACTTCGTCATCCTGACCCTCTACCACGAAAAATTTGCCAGCCTGCCGGTGGCTTTTGCCCCGGCCAGGATCAAACAGACCCTGGCGGAGACCGTCAGCCGCGCCGGGTTGCGGCAGTTCCATACCGCCGAATCCGAAAAATATGCCCACGTTACATTCTTCTTTAACGGCGGCAACAACCAGCCTTTCCTAGGCGAAGACAATGTGCGCATTCCATCGCCTAAGGGCGTGCCCTTCGATCAGGTGCCCGAACTTAGCCTGCCGCAGGTGGCTGAACAGGTCTCGAAGGCTATTGAGCAGAAATACGATTTCATCGTGGCCAACTTTGCCAACGGCGATGTGATCGGTCACACCGCCAATAACGATGCCAAAATCCATTGCGCCGCGCTGCTCGATCGGCGACTGGGGCAGGTGGTGGACGCGGCACGCACCGCCGGTTACGTGACCCTGATTACAGCCGATCATGGCAACCTGGAATTGATGGTCACTCCCGAAGGAACGCCCCACGTGGCTCATACCAGCAGCCCGGTGGACTTCCTCCTGATTGATCCATCCGCTTCCGGGACCCCGAGCCTGCGCGATGGAAAACTGGCCGATGTGGCCCCGACAGTTCTCTCCGCCCTCGGTCTCGACCAGCCATCCGTTATGGACGGTACGACCCTTGCGCCTGATTACGACTGGGGCGGCAAGCGTCGTGTCTTGTTACTCATTCTCGATGGATGGGGCATTGGCAGGAACGACGAAACCAACCCGATCTTCCTCGCCCAGACCCCAGTCTGGGACAAACTGCTCAAGAGCTATCCCAACAGCCGCTTGCAGGCTTCCGGCGAAGCTGTTGGATTGCAGGCCGGGAAACCCGGCAATTCCGAAGCCGGTCACATTAACATCGGCTCCGGGCGCGTCGTCCTTCAGGATGACGTCCGCCTCGACGCGGCCATGCAGGATGGCTCCTTCTTCACCAACGAAGTGTTTCTCTCCACCATCGATGATGTCAAGCGGCGCGGCACCAGCCTGCACCTGCTGGGCCTGCTGACCGAGAAAAGCTCGCACGGTTCGATCGATTACCCCCTCGCCCTGTTGAAAATGGCAAAAGAGCGCGGTCTGGAAAGCGTCTATCTTCACGTTATCTTCGACGGGCGCAGCACCGAACCCGGCAGCGCGCCGGCCCTGCTCGAAAAACTCGAGAAACAGGTCGAGGAGATCGGCATAGGGCAGGTTGTCACCGGAGTGGGGCGCGGTATTGCTCTCGACCGGGACGGCAACTACGGGAAGATTCAGCGCACGTTCGAAGCACTCGTGAACGGTACGGGAAAGACCTGCACCCTGAACTAGGAAGGCCAGCATGGACTTCGATTTCCTGCGTGAACTCATTTCTCCCGCCTCAACCAAGATCGTCATGCTCGTTTTCGACGGCCTCGGCGGCCTGGCACTTCAACCGGGTGGCAAGACCGAACTCGAGACCGCCCACACTCCCAACCTGGATGCGCTGGCGGCCAGGTCATCGCTGGGATTGACCGTCCCGGTCGGGCCGGGCATCACGGTCGAGAGTGGACCCGGTCACCTGGCACTGTTCGGCTACGACCCGCTCCAATACCGCATCGGACGCGGCGTGCTCGAAGCGGTGGGGATCGGTTTCGACCTGGAAGCGGACGATATTGCCATCCGCGGCAATTACTGCACTGTGGACACTGATGGCGTGGTTACCGACCGGCGCGCCGGGCGCATCGCCACCGAGATTAGCAAGAACTTGTCAGCGTTGCTGACCACAAAAATCGAAGATGTAGAGATCTTCGTTGAAACCGTTCGTGAGCATCGCCTCGCCATCATCCTGCGCGGACCGGGACTCAGTTCCGATGTCAGTGACACCGATCCGCTCAAGGATGGCCGCCACCCGCTCCCGGTCCGCGCTTGCACGCCCGAGGCGGAGAAGACTGCCCGGGTGCTGAATCAGTTCCTGGAGCGGTCGCGTCAGATACTCCAGTCCCCCGAACAAAAAGCCCTTGCTAACATGCTGCTCCTGCGCGGCATCGACCGCTACCCGCACTTCCCGGCCTTCCCGGAAGTTTTCGGCCTGCGCGCGGCGGCTATTGCCGTCTACCCCACTTATCGAGGCATTGCAAAACTGGTCGGCATGACCGTGCTCCCGGTGGAAGGCGGAACATGGGAGAGCGAGTTCGACGCGCTGGAAAAATACTGGAACGATTTTGATTTCTTTTACCTGCATATCAAGGAAACCGATCTGGCCGGGGAGGACGGCGATTTTGACCGTAAAGTGGATATCCTTGAGAAAGTGGATGCCCTGTTCCCGCGCCTGATTGCCCTGAACCCGGATGTGGTCATCGTTGGCGGGGATCATTCCACCCCCGCAGCGCTGCATGGACATTCCTGGCATCCGGTGCCGGTGCTGGTCTACGGCGAGTCGGTGCGCGCCGACGGCGTTGCTGAGTTCGGTGAAACTGTTTGCAGGCGCGGCAGTTTGGGGGTCCTGCCTGCCACACATATCATGCCCACTGCCCTGGCG
>CAZRCR010000050.1:0-8499 GCA_964598615.1 uncultured Anaerolinea sp. | reverse complement strand
GTGAGTGTGCAAAATTCCAGTCCCATGTTATTGAGGATGAGATGATTCCCAATAATGTGATTCCGGGAAATGCCACTGAGTCCATCTGGGATATCATGGCTCGTTGTGCATTGAACGAGCAGGAAGAGATAAAACTCAAGGAATATGTTGAGTCAAAGGGAATGATCTATCTGTGTACCCCGTTCTCGCGTGCTGCGGCTGACCGTTTGCATCGAATGGATGTTGTCGCGTATAAGATCGGTTCAGGGGAATGCAATAACTATCCCTTGATCGCTCATGTTGCATCGTTCGGCAAACCGGTGATTCTGAGTACGGGGATGAACGATTTGGAATCGATTCGTCCCGGGGTTGAGATATTGGAGAAAGCCGGAGTTCCATATGCTCTGATGCATTGCACTTCCATGTACCCCACCCCTTATGATAAGGTGCGCTTGGGAGCTCTGGAGGATATGGCTCGGGCATTCCCGCAGGCAGTGCTTGGATTGAGTGATCATTCGCTTGGAAACTATACCTGCTTTGCGTCGATTGTTCTTGGCGCGCGTATCCTGGAAAAGCATTTCACATCAGATAAGAGTTGGCCTGGGCCGGATGTTTCGATTTCGATTGATCCTTGTGAGCTGAAAGAATTGGTGGAAGGCTCACAGGCAATCTTCCAGGCTTTGCATGGAGAGAAGAATATTCTTCCTGAAGAGAAGCCAACGATCGACTTTGCCTATGCGTGTGTTGTTACCATTCGTGAGATTGCTGCGGGTGAGACTTTAACACCTGAGAACATATGGGTTAAGAGACCTGGAACTGGCGAGATTAAGGCAGTTCATTTCGACGGGCTGCTTGGCAAGACTGTTCGCAGGGACCTTCCCAAAAATGCGCAACTCAAATGGGATGACGTTGCACAGGTGTAATGAAATGGCAGCCGAAAAAGAGCGCCGAAAGATTCTGTTCGTCACTGGCACACGGGCTGACTTTGGTAAGATCAAGCCGCTAATCCAGCAGATTAAGGATTCGCAGGATTTCGCATACCAGATTTTCGTGACCGGTATGCATATGTTGTCTGTCTATGGTCTGACTGTCAATGAGATTCGTAAAGCCGGTTTTGATAATATTTATTCATTTATAAATCAGGACAGTGCTATTACATCCCAAATGGACCTTGTGCTGGCGAACACCATCCAGGGATTGGCATATTATGTGCGCGAGTATCGCCCTGACCTGATTGTTGTGCATGGTGACCGGGTTGAGGCAATGGCGGGGGCAATTGTTGGGGCGCTCAATAATATTCTGGTAGCCCACATTGAAGGCGGTGAACTCTCTGGGACCATCGATGAGTTGATCCGCCATTCGATTACCAAACTTTCCCATATTCACTTTGTCTCCAATGATGAAGCGCGCTCTCGCCTGATCCAAATGGGTGAGATTGCCGAATCCGTTTTCGTGATTGGGTCTCCAGATATTGATGTAATGCTCTCGGATCAATTGCCTGATATCGAACTCGTGCGTGCAAAATACGATATTCCGTTCGCTGAATATGTGATCTTTATTTATCACCCGGTGACCACTGAGATCCAAAACTTGACAATTCAGATTCAGGAAGTAGTGGATGCTGTGCTTGAGTCTGGCATTAATTATGTGGTCATTTATCCCAATAATGATTTAGGCGCTGATATCATCGTCAAAGAATTGGAACGTTTGGAAAACAACCCCAAAATACGGATGATTCCATCCATGCGATTTGAGTATTTTCTATCCTTGCTTAAAAGTGCGCGGGCAATTATGGGAAATTCCAGTGCAGGGATTCGTGAAGCCCCGGTGTATGGAGTGCCAACGGTCAATATAGGAACGCGCCAACTCAATCGGTATAACTATGATTCGATATTTAACGTAGCAAACGAGAAAATAGCTATTTTAAATACCCTGCACAATTTACCCGAGTCTGTTAAACCCAGTTTACATTTTGGACAAGGACAAAGTGCCAAACAATTCGTAGCTTTATTAAGGACCGATCGGTTTTGGAAAACACCGCGTCAGAAGCAATTTATCGATGTTGACTTGCCACGAATATATGAATTGAGTAGAGAAAAGGAAAAAATGGATGAAGCCTGAAGTTCTTGCCATTATCCCGGCGCGCGGTGGTTCGAAGGGCATCCCGCGAAAGAATATCCGTTCTTTTGCTGGATATCCTTTGATTGCTTATAGCATTGCCGCTGGTCTGCAGGCTGAAACCGTAACTCGTGTGCTGGCGACTACCGATGATGAAGAAATCGCAAAAGTGGCACGTCAATTCGGCGCGGAGACCCCTTTCTTGCGCCCTGCGGAACTGGCCGGGGACCGCACCCTTGATTTGCCCGTTTTCCAGCACGCGCTCACTTGGTTGGCTGAGCATGAAAACTATCACCCTGAAATCGTAGTTCATTTGCGTCCTACCACTCCCATTCGCCCGCCTGGGTTAGTGGACCGTGCTGTGCGCGTCCTGCTGGAGCATCCTGAAGCGGATTCGGCGCGTGGCATTGCCTTGGCACATCAAAATCCCTTCAAGATGTGGTTAATGGATAATGAGAATACACCTATTCGTTCGCTGATTGATGTTCCTGGGATAGAGGAACCTTACAATGCCCCGCGCCAGGCGCTTCCGATAGCATATGCCCATACAGGATTGATCGATGCGATACGCCCGGCGACCATCCTGCATCTGAACTCAATGAGTGGTAAGGTTATCTTGCCAGTGTTGCATGACCAGGTATACTCCGCAGATCTCGATACGCCGGATGACTGGCGCCGTGCGGAAGAGCGCATGTCGACAGGCGGGCCGCTGATGGTCTGGCCGGGGAAATCGCGCCGGGCTATACCGGGGAAGATCGAATTGCTTCTGCTCGATTTCGATGGTGTACTTACCGATAACCGTGTTTGGGTGGATCAGGATGGACGCGAATCTGTGGCGGCCAATCGAAGTGACAGCTATGGTATCGGCCTTTTGCGCCAAGCCGGAGTGGAGACGGTCGTCATCTCTAAAGAAACCAACCCGGTTGTTGCTGCCCGGTGTCGCAAGATGAACGTCCCTTTTATTCAGGGGGAGGACAATAAAGCTGCGGCGTTAAAAAAAGTACTGTCTGATCGGAAGATAGATCCATCTTGTGCGGTATTCGTTGGCAATGACGTAAATGACCTACCCTGCTTCCCGCTGGTTGGATGGGCGGTGGCGGTGGCTGATGCCTTGCCTGAAGTAGCACGCCAGGCCGATTTTGTCCTCACCCGGCCAGGGGGACACGCTGCAGTCCGTGAACTGTGCGATTTAATTCTAGAAAAGAAAGATGAGTAAATATTATGAAACGTGAGATCAAACTTGGTAACCGGATGGTCGGTGACGGCCACCCTACCTATATCATTGCTGAGATCGGCATTAACCACAATGGTGACTTGGATGTAACTAACCAAATGATCGATGCAGCTGTCCATGCCGGGGTGGACGCGGTCAAGTTCCAAAAGCGCACGCCCGAGGTCTGTACCCCGCCCGAACAGCAGAAGCAAATGCGAGAAACCCCTTGGGGTTATATCACCTATCTCGATTACCGTTACAAAGTCGAATTCGGGGTCGAAGAGTATCGTGAAATTGATAGATACTGCCAGGAAAAAGGCATCCAGTGGTTTACATCGGTCTGGGATGAACAGGCGGTTGACTTCATGGAACAGTTCGACACCCCGGCCTATAAGATCCCGTCGGCATCCATTACTGACCACAACCTGCTACGCTATACTCGCAAGACTGGACGCCCGATGGTGATTTCCACTGGCATGTCTACCATGGAACAAATCCGGGCGGCAGTCAATGTGGTTGGTACCGAGAACTTGGTTATCACTCACTGCACCAGTACTTACCCTTGTGAACCCGAGGAACTTAACCTGCGCATGATCCATACTCTGCGCAACGAGTTCCCCTGCCCGATCGGCTATTCTGGTCACGAGGTGGGACTTGTCCCGCCGCAGGTGGCGGTGGCCCTGGGCGCATGCATAATTGAGCGTCACCTGACCCTCGACCGGGCCATGTGGGGCTCAGACCAAGCCGCATCAGTGGAACCTGGCGGTTTCGAGCGGTTGGTCAGGTACATACGCACTGCCGATGCATCCTTGGGTGATGGCATCAAACGTGTCTACGAAAGTGAAATGCCATCGCTAAAGAAACTTCGCCGGGTGGTTTCGGAAGAATAGGTGACTTTGTGAATGCTTTCCAGAAAGCCAAGGAACACGTAAAAAAGATGCCGCTTCTGCGTCCGCTGGTTTCGCCTATCCAGACTTGGCGTGCCCGCCGGGTGAAACGTCAGAAGGTTCAGGAAGCGCAGGCATTCGAAAAATTCATCCAATCTGCTTTCTCGAACGTGGAAGACGGCAGCCTGGTGGTTCGGATTCCCAACTTGGGCGGCTCGTACGAGATAGATTTTCGTTCCCATATCCTCTTGCGTGTCCTGCGCAAGAAAACATACGAACCAGAACTGGTAACCCTGGCTGCCCAATATTTGGATCCTAGTCGTGACATCCTTGATATCGGTGCGAATGTGGGTCTGCTGACCATTTTTTTTGCCCGATCTCTGAATGCTTCGCACAAGGTTTTGGCAGTGGAACCCACTCCGCTGGCCCAGTATTACTTGCGCCGAAATATTGAACGCAATGGGGTCAGGGATACAGTGGTTGTCTTTGACGGTTTGGTTACCGATGAACCTGGGTCTTACGAGCTGAATGTGATCCCTGGCAAAGAAGAGTATTCCAGCTTGGGACAGATCGTTCACCAATCCACCACTGGGGAGAAATTTCAGCCGATTCGGGTGGCCGGAGAAACTGTTGACCATCTGGTAACTCGTTTTGGCGTCCATCCCGGCTTTATCAAGATTGATACTGAGGGAGCGGAATTGTTCGTCCTGCGCGGCGCGTCCCAGGTTTTGCGACAGGAGCATCCCATCCTTCTAATGGAACTCTCTGACCGTTTGCTGGCTTCCTTGGGCTGTTCTTCCAGCCAGGTACTGGAATTGCTCAAGGATTTCAGATATCGAGTAATGAATGCAGATAACCTTGATAAGGTAATTTCTTCGCCATTCGAAGGCTCGATTCTGGCAATACCAGAAGCCTGAGGAGCGAGTTTCTGGTATTGAATGATATGTTCGTTATTCTGATAGAGAAAGATATTTGGTAGAAGAGCAGGAGTTCTCATGGCCGAGATTAAGATTGGCGATCGTTTGATTGGGGATGGACATCCCACTTATGTAATTGCCGAGATTGGTGTCAATCACAATGGGATTCCCCATTTGGCTTTTGAGTTGATTGATATTGCAGTGGATGCTGGTGCAGATGCTGTCAAGTTCCAGAAGCGTAAGCTGGAGAATCTATATCCTCAAAAATATCTGGAGAATGTCAACGCAGGCGAAAAAAGCCTGCGTTACCTGCTACCTATTTTGCAGAAGGTTGAATTGCCCGATAGTACCTATTATGACATCGTGGCTTATTGCCAGAAAAAAGGTATTACCTTCCTTTGTTCACCTTTTGATCGGGAAAGCGCTGATTTTCTGGAGACGCTTGGAGTACCTGGGTTTAAAGTGGCATCTGCCGATCTGACCAACTTGCCATTGCTTGATCATTTGGCACGCAAAGGCAAACCATTAATTCTTTCCACCGGCATGTCCCGGCCGGATGAAGTAGATTTTACAGTCAAATATCTTAAAGAACGCGGCGTACAATTTGCCCTTTTGCATTGCAACAGTACTTACCCTGCCGCTTTTGAGGATATCAATTTGCGCTACATGGAGCAACTACGCAAGTATGATGTCCCGGTGGGATATTCAGGCCACGAGCGCGGTATTGCTGTCTCCACGGTAGCATCGGCCCTGGGAGCCAATATCATCGAGCGCCACATTACTATTGACCGTGCCATGGATGGGCCGGATCATGCTGCCAGCCTGGAGCCACAAGGCTTTAAGAAGATGGTACGCGATATCCGTCTTGTTGCACTGGCTTTGGGTACAGGCGAAGAAAAATTTTTTTCACGAGGCGAGATTCTCAATCGCGAGACACTGGCGAAAAGTCTGGTGGCCACACGTCGCATTGAACCAGGCGAAGAACTTACATCGGACAAGATCACTGTCAAGGGTCCAGGGCTGGGGCTTTCACCGCAGCTTTATCCAGAACTGCTTGGGCAGCGCGCAACTCGTTTGATTGAAGCCGATGAACCTTTCACCGAAAGCGATCTTGGTATTCGTCATCAGTTGGATATGCAACATACACTGCCCATGCAATGGGGCTTTACTGTGCGTTTTCGTGATTACGAAGAACTATTGACGCTCCATCCCAATTTTCTGGAATTTCATTTCACTGATCAGGATTTAAATGATCGCTACCCTGGTCAGAACTATGATATGCCGTTGGTTGTCCACGCGCCTGAGTTTTGGGAACGTACCTTGGTGGATTTGTGTGCGGCGGACGAAAAACAACGCCTTGACTCCATTGCTCTGATGCAGAAATCCATTAACCTGGCGAGGGAAATGTCTGTGCATTTCAAGGGAACACCTAAAGTGATTGTTCATCCTGGAGCGATGACGCTGGATCATCCAATCCAGGATAACCGCATGTTGTACGAAAACCTGGGACGTTCTCTGGAACAGATTGATGCTAGCGATGTGGAACTGTTGCTCGAAAATCTGCCGCCGCGTCCTTGGTATTTTGGCGGTCAGTGGATCACCAATGCTTTTATGAACGCACAGGAGATCCTTGATTTCATCGTGCCGCGTGGTTTGCATATTTGCTTCGACACTTCTCATTGTAAACTTTACTGCAACTGGGCACATGTGGATTTTTACGAACAGATGCAAATGCTTTTGCCGTATACGCACCACTTGCATATCTCTGATGGCTCTGGTTTGGATGGGGAAGGTCTGCAAATTGGCGAAGGAAATATAGATTGGGTGCATTTCTTCCGCTTGGCAGCAAATTATCACGGTACTATGATTCCGGAAATTTGGCGTGGGCACCAGCATGCAGGCCAGGGCTTTATTTTGGCGATCCAACGCTTGACGGAAGCTTATTTTGCTGCACAGGAGGCACATTGAACCGGCAAGGATTTTCCAAGATTTTGAAGCGCTTCCAGACAATGCCAGTTGGACTGACAAACGCTTGGCGGACGATTTGCCTCGGATTGGCAGTGACTCACCAGACCAGACCAGACCGGGCACAGAAACCAATTATTTTTTTCAATGCCACCACACGTATTTCAGGTTTGAGCCAAAACGCGGCTTTTTCGTTACTGACATCCTGGATGGTTCGTCTGTCTGGCCGTAGAGTGATTTATTTTGCTTGTCGAGCTGGGATGAGTCGCTGCGTGCTCGGTACTGATGAAATTACTCCGTACAATCCACTGCCGTGCAAAATGTGTATCCGACAGAGTATGATTAGCTATGCTGGCGCGGAGAAACGATGGTTTGGCTTCCAACGGGATAATGCCCTCGCCGCTGCGCTTCAAACCATCTCCTTGGATGAGCTCATACGCTGGGAACAGCCCCTGCCAGATGGCTCTGGTATGTTCCCGCTGGGCAGGATCATTTTGACCTCCCTGCGTTGGCGCTTGCGTCTACATTCCCTGAGTGACGATGAACCCACCCGCTTTCTGTGCCGCGAGTTCATGCTTTCGGCCTAGAGCGTGCTGCGTGAGTTCATCGCCTGTCTCGAGACGGTGGACCCACAGGCAGTGGTGGTGTTCAACGGCCTGCATTTCCCGGAAGCGACGGTGGCCTGGCTTTGCCGTCGGCGCGGTATCCGAGTCATCACTCACGAGTCGGGTTTCCAGCCGTTTAGCGGTTATTTTGTGGAAGGGGATGTTTCCACCTATCCAATCGTTGTCCCGGATATCGATCTGAGCGCCGAACAAGATGCCCACCTCAATGCCGAACTGCAGAAACGGTGGCAGGGCAATTTCAGTATGGCAGGCGTCAAATTCTGGAGCGAGATCCATGATCTGCCAGAGTGGTTAACCCAGAAGACAGTTGGCTTCCAACAGGTGGTAGCGGTCTTTACTAACGTTATTTTCGATACCACCCAGATCCATGCAAATGTTGCCTTTGAGAGTATGTTTGCTTGGCTGGATGCACTGCTGGAAATTATCCGCGCATATCCGGAGACTCTCTTCGTGCTGCGTGCTCACCCTGATGAGGCCCGCCCTGGCAAATCCAGCCGTGAGAGTGTGGCGATGTGGTTTGAGCAGAAAGCTGCTAGCCTGCCAAACGTAGCGTTCATTCATCCTCAGGAACGGGTCAGTTCGTATGAACTTATCCGTTCTTCCAAATTTGTGTTAACCTATAATTCCCAGATCGGGCTGGAATCCATACTGATGGGCATCCCGGCATTGGCGGCCGGATTTGCGCCGTTCAATGCCTTTGGGACTATCTTCTTTGAGCCCATCCGCGATGCTTGGTTTGAGCGTGTGAAAGCTTGGCTCGTGGGAGACAGACTCGAGGTTCCGCCCGAGCGGGT
>CAZRCR010000049.1:0-8516 GCA_964598615.1 uncultured Anaerolinea sp. | reverse complement strand
GACGCCAGGCAAGCGCCGTGACTGCCAACGGGGCCAGCGCCGCCAGAAGCACAAAACCGATACGCGCTGAAACAAAGTCCAACCTGCCGGTCAGCACCATGCCGCCAGCAGCAATGATCGAAGCCAGCGGATACCAATAGGCATGGGAAGGATGAGGCAAGCCTTGCGGATGGTCGAGAAAGTTCCAAAGCAATTGCTCCTGGAAACCGTTACCGGCCGCCAACTGTAGACCACCTGCATAATAGTAATCAGCATCCATGTAACCTGGCACAGGTTGGATTGCAGCAACCATCAACGCTACAATCAGCCCTGCCACGAACAGCAGCAAATAGTCGCGCCGTTTCATAGGCAATTCAGGGTTGGATGCGATAGACACGCGCTGTCTCCGTTTCGCCAAGATAGACCAAACCTGCCCACCCCATAGGAGACTCATATACCGAGATCAGCCCTGCCGGGGTACTTCCCTCTTCAAGGATCAGATAATCCACCCCGTAACGCTCTGCCACAGCCAAGACGGCGGACACGTCACCATCGGGAATGGAAACCGAGGAATGACCGGAGGCCAGGTAGAAACCGGGCGGATTGGCAACCATCACCACAGCATCTTTGGCCATTTCCTGCTCGAGCAGATAAGCATTTATTTGGTTATACGCATTTCGTTCTGCGGCCCAGACATTGGAAACCTGTCCCCCACCCAGAACGCGCGTCCAAATAATAATGGTGGTCAGGATAATAGACAGGATAACCAGCGTCGAACGGAACACCGGGCCAGCCTGGGCGGGACTCCAGCCACGCGTACGCGTCCCCCAAGCAAGAAGCGGCTCCAGGCCCAGCGGCGCCAGCGCCCACCAAACAGTTTGCAATGCCGCGCCGGAATGGAAGTAGCCACCGTGCGCTCCAGCATACGGGAAGGCAAGCGTCATAGCCGCGAAGGTCAACAGCCAGGCAAAGAGGACCAGCAACACAGGTTTTTCCCGGCGCCGGTTCCACAGGGCAACCAGGATTAGAGGAAACAGGAAAATGCCGCCCTGCACGGAAAAGAGTGTGGCCAGATTCATACCCAACGACCAGACACGGTCCGACAGGATCGCACCCAGGCCCGAGTTCCACCAGCGCTGGAAAGTCAGTTGGCTGGCAGGATAGGAAAAGAGCTCATTGTAGCCGGTCAGCCAGAGCATTTTCGACCCGCCCGGGGCCAGGAAACTGCTGAAGGCGGCATCATTACGGGCGAACCAGGGGGCCATAACGAGAAGGTAACCGATAGATGCAAAAAACAAAAAGCAAAAAACAAAAATAACTTGATTCTTGGGGGGTTTGGGGAAAACAAAGAGAATAGCTGCAAACGCAACCAGGAGCCAGAGCAGTCCGTCGGCGCGGGTCAAGTGCATCAGACCGGCCAGAATGCCCAGCAGGCAAGAGATCGCCAGTGAGCGCTTCCAACTCACGAACACTGAATTCCGGATCACGAGTAAAACGAACAGTCCCCCCAACAACATGTACAGGCCAAAGGTTTCGGTTGTGGTCAGAAAGGGCAGGTAAAAGCCAGAGAAAACCGCCAACAGGCCGGAGGTCAGGGCCAGGTCACGGCGGGAAGCAAGTGACCAGGAAACGGCAGCCGTCACAGGAGGCAGACCGGCAGCAACGAGCAGGAAACCGATCCGGGCCGCGGACCAGGAGCCGGGTCCAAAAAGCGAAGCGCCAGCCGCAGCAAGAAGGGATGCCAGCGGCATCCAGTAGCCATGCGAGGGATGCGGCAGGCCGGTTGGGTCGTCCAGGAAGTTCCAGAGGTAAGGTTCTGTGAAGCCGCGGCCGGCTGCCAGTTGCAATCCCCCGGCATAGTAGTAATCGGCGTCCATGTAGCCCGGCACCGGCTGGAACGCGGCTACGGTCAGCGCAACAGCAAGACCCGCCAGCCCGAGCAACAGGTAGGTACGCCAGGTCACTCGGTCATCTCCAACCCCGGCCGCGGCGGACGGACGATCCACCAGCGCATCCAGTAGAGGCCCACCAGGAGCAGGAAAGGTGGAAGCAGGGTCAGGACATGGGCAATGGCAGTATAGGCCCACCCCGCGGAGAGGAGAATGGTAATGAGCCAAAGCACACCGAACGTGCCGAGAAGGAAAATCCCGGCAATCCCCAACCCTTTGGGTAACGGCCAACGTTCGCCCAGGATACCTACAAAGATCATCAAGGGGACGGTCAGGACAAGTAGCCCCGGCAATTGAACCGGAATACCGAGCAAGGGGACGGCAGCAATGGTCAGGGCGGTCACCCACATAAAGCGGCGAAAATCACGATGCTGTACCCCGCCCCACTCGATGAAGAGGGTAAATGCCAGGATCCCGGCCAGGAACCAGGCCACGCGCGGGCCGAGCACCGGCGACCAGCCACCCAAAATGCCCACCAGGGAGACCCCGGGAGCAAACGCGGAACGCGCCGCCAGGTTGGCCACAAACGGCACGAACCAATCCGAAACAAAAAGCGACCAATCGGGAACGATCAAGAAAGATGCCAATGCCAGGGCAGCCAGAGCCAAGCCAAAACCGCCAATGATGCGCCAGCGTCGCTGGGCGACAATCCACCAAAGGATGAAAATCGGGAAGATACCCAACAAGCGCGGGGAGAAAAATGGCAGGACAAGCAACGCCCCGGCCAGTTCATCCTGTTTGCCACGCAGGGCCAGGAGAAAGCCGACAAAGGACAGCACCACAAAGATGGACCCGGAACCGGTTACCAACCCGAACAGCCCAAATACCGAGAGCGCCGGAAAGGCCAGCGCCCCGGCCAGGGCCAGGCGGGAAGGCTGCCAGTTCATCAAGCGGATAGACAGCAAGCCGATGGCAATAAGCGCCAGCTCGGACAGGGTCATCCATATACCGTGGGCAACATCGTAATCCGGGATGAACGCGAACGGGAAGTAAAGCGCTTCCATGGGCAGCGGGAGCCAGAGCGCCAGAGAGTCTTCCCCGGCTTCTGCCACACGGCCATAGTAGACCACCTGGGCCCGCTGGGAAGCAGGTTCGCTGTAGGGATTATCGCCGTACTGGAGATAAGTACGCGCCGCCAGCCAGGGGACTAAAAAGTCCTTCTCGCCGGGATGGTTTCGGGAATAGAGCGTATTGGCCCACACCATGCCGCCGAGGATGGCGATGGTGACGAAGATCAGGAAGATGGTGGTGAAGATGCTGAGGTTACGGGACACAGTACGATTGTCAATTACGCGTTTTTAGTCGATGATGGTCGGATGAGGAATTCTACCTTACATTGGCAGGCGGGGCAACCGAAAGGATTTGTGCTATAATACCGCCAATCTGAGGCAAGAATGACCTGCATCCGCTTCGCCAATAACAATGATAATGATAATAACGATCCCTCCCGGAGCGTTGGGCGAAGCCTTGCAGGTTAACGAAACACAGTGACCCTTCAATCGCCCAACGCAGCAGCGGAGGGCGATTTGTTTTGTAAGCAGAGAACTTTTTAAACACAACGGGCACAAGGGAAACCTTTTGTGAATCAATAACCCTTCGTGTACTTGGTGTCCTTTGTGGCGAATCTTTTGGAGGCAGCCTATGTATAAAACTCACACTTGCGGCGAACTGCGTGCCAGTCACGCCAACCAGACCGTCACCCTGGCCGGCTGGGTGCACAACTACCGCACCTTCGGCGGGGTCGTTTTCCTTGTCCTGCGTGACCGCTTCGGCATCACCCAGATCGTCACCAACCCTGACCAGTTCCCCGAGGCTGCCCGAGCCATCGAGGGCCTAAAGAACGAATGGGTCGTGCAAGTGGAGGGATTGGTGCGCATGCGTCCCGCCGACCAGTTCAACCCGAAGATGCCTACCGGCGAGATCGAACTGGAAGCGCGTAAGGTCACCGTACTGAACCCGGCCAAGGCCATGCCGTTCGTGGTCAGCCGCGACGACGAGGTTGTGGATGAAAACCTGCGTTTGAAATACCGCTATCTCGACCTGCGCCACGAGCGTATGAAGCGCAACCTGATTCTCCGCCACGAAGTGGTCCTGTTCATGCGTAAATATCTCTCGGAGCGCGGCTTCATCGAGGTCGAGACCCCGGCCATGTTCAAGACCACGCCTGAAGGCGCCCGCGACTATCTGGTCCCATCCCGCATTTATCCCGGCCAATTCTACGCCCTGCCCCAGTCGCCCCAGCAGCTCAAGCAGTTGCTGATGGTGGCCGGTGTGGAACGCTACTTCCAGATCGCCCGCTGCTTCCGGGACGAAGACCTGCGCGGCGACCGTCAGCCCGAGTTCACCCAGTTGGATGTGGAAATGTCCTTCGTGGAACGCGACGATGTGCTGGACATGATGGAAGGTCTCTTCACCGAGATGCTGGCCGCGGTCGCACCACACAAGAAATTGCTGGCATCCCCCTGGCCGCGCCTGACTTACACCGAGTCGATGGAACGCTTCGGCACCGATAAGCCCGACCTGCGCTTCGGGATGGAACTCAAAAACGTAGGCGAGATCTTCGCCAAAAGTGAGTTCATCGTCTTCAAGTCCGCGCTCGAAGCGGGCGGACAGATCAAATGTCTGGTCGCACCGGGCTGCGCCGGGTACACCCGCAAGCAGTTGGACGACCTGACCGCCATAGCAAAGGAACTCGGGGCCAAGGGACTGGTCACGCTGGCGCTGACGGACGAGGGGCCGAAAGGCTCCGGAGCCAAGTTCATCGGCGAGACCGAGATCGCGGCCCTGTCGAAACTGACCGGCGGCGGGACTGGTGACCTGTTCCTGTTCGTGGCCGATAACGTCAAGATGGTCAACAAAGTCCTGTCTGCCTTGCGTATGTGGTTCCGCGACGCGCTTAATCTGGTGGACAAGGATGTGATGGCTTTCGCCTGGGTGCTGGATTTCCCGATGTTCGATTGGAACGAGGAGTTCCAGAAATGGGATGCCGCCCACCACCCCTTCACCATGCCGCGCATGGAGCACCTGGACCGCTTCGAGACCGATCCTTCGTCCATCCTGTCGGACGCCTACGATATGGTCTGCAACGGCTACGAGATGGCCTCCGGATCGATCCGTATCCACCGGCGCGATATCCAGAGCAAGGTCTTCGACCTGCTCGGTATCAGCGATGAGGAAGCCCAGTTCAAGTTCGGACACATGCTGGACGCATTCGAGTATGGCGCTCCGCCGCACGGCGGCATGGCCCCCGGCATCGACCGGCTGGTTATGCTTCTGGCCGACGAACCGAACATCCGCGAGGTCATCGCCTTCCCCAAGAACCAGGCCGGGCGCGACGTGATGGCCGACGGCCCGTCGTTCCCCGACGAGCGGCAGTTGAAGGAACTGCACATCAAGATCACGGAATAAATTTAGTAGGGGCGCAATACAACGTACCCGAAGGGTATATTGCGCCCCTACAGGAGAAGAAATTATGTCCATTATCAGAGTTGAAGAGATTTCCAAACACATTGGCGAGGAAGTCACCATTCAGGGCTGGGTCTACAACCGCACCGACAAAGGCAAACTGGTCTTCCTGCTCGTCCGCGACGGTTCCGGCTTTGTGCAGTGCGTGGCCTTCAAGGGCGATCTGGACGAGAAAGTCTTCGACCAGCTCACCCGCCTGCCGCAGGAATCGTCCGTGGTCATCACCGGCCCGGTGCGCGAAGACAAACGCGCCCCCGGCATCCCCGGCGGCTACGAAGTCGGCGTCAAAGAGATCCAGTTCGTGCAACTGGCTGCCGAGAATTACCCGATGGCACTCAAAGAACAGGGCGTGGATTTCGCCCTCGACAACCGTCACCTGTGGATCCGCATGCAAAGCCAATGGGCCATCCTGCGCGTACGTGCCACGGTCATCTCGGCCATCCGCGAGTGGCTGGATACGCACGGCTTTATCGGCATGGACACGCCCATCCTGACCCCCGCCGCCTGTGAAGGCACCAGCACGCTCTTCGAGACCGAATACTTCGACGAGGGCCTGGCCTATCTCAGCCAATCCGGGCAACTCTACAACGAAGCCAACATCATGGCCTTCGGCAAGGTCTACTGCTTCGGCCCGACCTTCCGGGCGGAAAAATCCAAGACCCGCCGCCACCTGACCGAGTTCTGGATGGTGGAACCGGAAGCCGCTTTCACTGACCTCGACCAGTTGATGGAGATCGAGGAGCAGTACGTCTCACACATCGTCCAGAGCGTCCTGCGGGACCGGATGCCAGAGTTGAAATTCCTCGGGCGTGATATCAGCCGGTTGGAAAAGATCACTCCGCCCTTCCCGCGCATCTCCTATGACGATGCTGCCAAGAAGATCCAGGAACTTTACGAGGCCGAGACTGATCCCGAAAAGAAAGCCCTGCTCAAGTTCGACTGGGGAATCGACTTCGGCGCGCCGCACGAGACCGCTCTGACCAGCCTGTACGAAAAACCGGTCTTCGTCTACGGCTACCCGACCGCCGTCAAAGCCTTCTACATGGAACCCTGGCCGGGCCGTCCCGAGGTCTGCAAGTCGGTGGACCTGCTTGCCCCGGAAGGCTACGGCGAGATCATCGGCGGCTCCGAGCGCATGTCAGACCCCGACCTGCTGCTCCAGCGCATCCACGAACACCAGTTGCCCGAGGAAGCCTTCAAGTGGTACCTGGACCTGCGCCGCTTCGGCTCGGTCCCCCACTCCGGCTTCGGCATGGGCGTAGAACGGACCGTGGCCTGGATCTGCGGCATCGAACACATCCGCGAGGCGATCCCATATCCGAGAACGATCAAAAGAGTATATCCATAAGATCATGTCAGGGCAGCCAATGGGTCGCCCTGACTGTTTTCAAGAACCTAACAATCCGATTCCATCGATTAATGTTTCCCTACCAATGCCTTTGACTTTATGGTATAAGACAATTGCCCTGCTATGTACGCGATGTTGCACCTCCGTTCTGAGCCAACACCCACTTAAAGGGCCCCGATCTCGCGACAACGATGCGATAGGCTTCGGCCAAGGCTGAATTGCCGGGTAGGGACCCGACCTGCTTCGGCAGGTTCAGAACTTTGCAACACACGGCATACGCGGGGTATTTTATTTAATCCCGTCTTGACGGGAAGGCAGATTGTATGTACAATCTGCCGCTATTGGCAAGCGAAAATCGAATATCGGAGAAATAGCGGCTGGCTCCCGGCAAGACCGGGAGTACGAGGTGGAGGTTCCTCCTGGCGACAGGAGGTTAATCCCGGGAAACCGGGAGAAAATCGGATCGATCAGCGGATGCCTCCGGAGCATGGTCACAAGCTCCTTTCTCCCTTCCGGAAGAAGCGCACCAGCGCAACACCGGGTTAAAAAAAACCCTGTTGCGCAATGCACAAAACCGCCCGGTAACGGGCGGGCCAAATGCAGCGCAGTGATTGGCAAGCAATTGCCAGGATTCGCATTGGAAGGGCTGCCAGCCTGATCTTTTGTCATACAGAAGGCACGCCCACCGGCGTGCTTTTTTGTTTTGGAGGATGGCATGAAAAATATGCTAAACACCACCCAACTTCCCACCCCAACCAGCCAACTCGGACCGGTGCAACTGCCGCGTTCGTGCGGGTTCCAGCGTCGGCCGGGCATGCGGACCTGCAACCCGCTCCCGGGTCCCGCGTGAACCGGCTTCCCCGTCCGGGCTTCGCCCGTTCTTATCCGGTTACCTTTCAAAGAAGGAAGAAAAATGGATACCAAAGAATTGCTTGCGCGTGTCAAAGCCGATAATGTCAAATTCATCTCTTATCAGTTCACCGACGTGACCGGCGCGGTCAAAAGCGTAGACGCCCCCATCGAGCGTCTCGAAGCCGCCCTGGACGACGGCGTCTGGTTCGACGGTTCCTCCGTGGAAGGGTTCTCCCGCATCCAGGAAAGCGACATGCGCCTGGTGATCGACCCCGACACCTATGCCGTCCTGCCCTGGACGCCCGCCGAATCGCGCCGGGCGCGCGTCTTCTGCGACATCTACACCCCCGACAACAAACCCTTCCAAGGCGACCCGCGCGGACTCCTTAAGCGCACCCTGAAGAAAGTGGCTGAGCGTGGCTGGACCTATAACGTGGGACCCGAGCCCGAGTTCTTCCTCTTCCGCCGCAACGGCGGCGAGGCCATCCACCCCGTGCCGCACGATGTGGGCGGATACTTCGACTTTTCCGCCGACGATGAGGCTGTGCGCGTTCGCACCGAGTTGATGGATGCCCTGAACAGTATGGGGTTGGAAATCGAGGTCGGGCACCACGAGGTGGCGCTCGGGCAGCACGAGATCGACTTCCGCTTCGCTGACGCCCTGCGCACCGCCGACAACGTGCTGACATTGAAGTACACGGTCAAGGCCATCGCCGCCAAGTACGGATTGGTCGCCTCGTTCATGCCCAAGCCCATCTTTGGCATCAACGGCTCCGGCATGCACTGCCACCAGTCTGTGTTCGACAGCTAAGGCAACAACCTGTTCCACGACAAGACCGACGAATTCCATCCCTCCCCGCTTGCCTATAATTTCATCGCCGGTCTACTGGTACATGCCCGCGCTTTGGCCGCGGTGGTAGCCC
>CAZRCR010000048.1:0-8556 GCA_964598615.1 uncultured Anaerolinea sp. | reverse complement strand
GATGCCCGGGGTTGTGTTCGAGGCAGATTTCGAGAACTTTGATCTTGTCGACATCGTTGGGGAAAAGTTCAGCTTCCCACATCCAGGCCTGGATATCCTGCGGATTGGCCTGGATATATGGCTCGAGGATCAATTGGGCTTCGGCTTTTTGCCCCGCCCGGATCAGCCGGATTACTTCGCTCAGAGTTTCATTTGTCATAAGATCGATCACTTTCGCGGCGACGTTATATCTTGAGTATTATTATTGCATATTTTTTGCACATTTCTCATTTTGCACGGGATTTTTTATGAAATAAAAAAGCCGCCCGTAAGGGCGGCTGGAACAGAAATATCGGGTTTTAGAAGGCGGCGATGAAGAAAATGATCCCCAACACCAGCCCGGCTACGGAACCCACGGCAAAGATGACGCGAGTGGATTTTTCTTCGCCAAGCAGCGAGCCGTAAGCGGCCAGGGCCAGGCCAACGGCGAAGATGAGCACCACGAGCTGCATCTGGTCGGCGCGGTCACCGGCTGCCTGTGCTTCATCAAAATAGGTCAAGGCTTCATCATACAGGCTTTCTGCGTCAGCATACATTTCGCTGTAGTACTGATCGTCGAAGGGGCCTTCTTCGCGTTCCATGCTGGTCTGCAGGGATTCGGAGAACGAGGTGTAGTAATACTGGGCGATCTCGTCATCCTTGCCCTCGTTGATGTACCAGCCATCGTACATGCTGTAGTCGTAGATGACGAACTGGTTCGACTCGAGGTACATGGAATTGGCTTCGGTCAACTGTTTCTGACCTTCCACGTTGGCATCAGACTCTTTCGAGTCGGCCAGGGAGCCCTGCCAGGCGGCAGCGGCGGTAAGAACGCTCAAGATCGCGACCAGGGTGCCCAGCACTGCTTCGGAACTGAGCTTGGCCAGGAATTTCTTGAAGCCGGAAGGGGATTGAGATTCGGTCATGGTTTCCTCTTTATTAGAATGTGGGTGGAATTGCGCAATCATACTAGATTCCGGATACTTTTGTCCGAATTCTTAAGATTTCAAAATGGTTAATTGTGTTTCCTGCCCAACCGGCTGACGGCGAACAGGGCAAGCAGGTTGAAGAGCACGGCTCCCGCGGCCACTGCCACGAACCCCAGACCGTAAAGCCGCGGCCCCAGGAACGCGCCGAGTGCGCGTCCGAGCGACAGGGCGGCCACGTTGAAGGCCATCAGGGTGGCACGGGCGGATGGGATGATTTCCGTCATCAACGGGATGGAACTGACCAGCGTGAATTCGAAGGACAGGTAGAACAGGAACAGGCCTGCGAGCGCCCCGATCTTGTTCTGACCAATGACCGGCAGCAGGATCGCCGCCAGTGAATTGACCGCCAGTCCGAGTGCCACGGAGCGGACCTTGCCGAGCCGGTCCACGAAGGTGGCCACCAGACTTTCGGCGCTCAATTCTGAAATGCCGATGATGGCCGATGCTGCGGCCAGGGCGCCGATCTGCAAGCCGAAGGAATCTTCCAGCCAGACGCCAAAGAGCAGGTTGACCAGTTCGTTCGCTCCGCTGGAGAAAAGCCCCACGGCCAACCCGGTCAGGGCGGGAAGGGAGGTGAGCACCAGTTTGAAATTGTTACCGGAGAGATCAGAAGAGACGGGTTTCCCGTCGGCGGGGAGCATCAGGGCCAGACCGATGAAGGTCAGCAGACCCAGCAGGGCAAAGGCCGGGAAGGGGGCCAGCCAGCCAAAACGGCGCAGGAGGAATCCCACAAAAGGAACGCCGACGATGAAGGCCAATGACCAGCCGAACTCGGTGATGGCAATGACCCGTCCGCGCCTTTCATAGGGGATGCGGTCGCCCAGGTAGGCCAGCAGGGACGGGTCGAACAGGTATTTCCCAAGCGTTGAAAGGATGATGGCGATCACAAACCCGGTGAAGGTGGGCCAGAAAACAACCACTGCCGAGCCAACGGTGAAGAGCGCCGCCCCTGCCAGAATGCCGATTTTCCGTCCCCGCCGATCGGTCAGGGACGCGGCGAATGGGCCAACGGTCCCGACAGCGCTGCGCAGGGTCAGGGCGTAGGAGATGGTGGTCAGGTCCACGCCCAGGCCGCTGGCGAAGCGGTTCAGGAATGGATAAACCATGCGGTGCATCGTGTTGAAGATGACGCGGACGGATGTCAGCAGAAAGATCTGCCAGCCGGGCGGGGCGCTTACGGGTTCTTTGTCCACAAAGGTCTCGGTTTACCAGTGATGAATGGAATTCTTACCGGGCGGAGGCCCTGGCAAGGATGTATTTCAGGAAATCCCCGGCCACATCGCAGCCGGTGGCCTTTTCGAAGCCTTCGAATGCGGGACGGCGGTTGACCTCGAGAATCATCGGCTGGTTGCCCTTGAAACGGATGTCCACCCCGGCGAACTCACGGCGCAGCAGACGGGCGGCCTTTTCGGCCAACTCGCCCAGTTGGGGCATCTCGCTCAGCGGACGGGAACTGAACCGGCCATGGACGGCAAAATTGGTACGAAAGTCACCGGGGGCGGGTTTGCGGCTGATGAAAACTGGCAAGGCTTTGTAGCCGATGGTCAGCACGCGGTAATCTTCCTTGGCAGGCAGGAATTCCTGCACCGACAGTTCGCCGATGGGCAGCCGCCACAACCAGCGGCGCAGCTGATCCACGTTGTGGACCAGGAACACGGTCGAGCCGTGCGCCCCGTGGACGCCTTTCAGCACGCAGGGATAGCCTATTTGGGCGGCAAAGGCTTCCACGTCTGCCGGGTTGAAGACTTGGCGCGTGGCCGGGACGGGCAGCCCGTGCTGGGCCATCAGGATGGAATCATGCTGTTTGCTGACGGCGTAGCCCTCATCGGTGAGACTCTGGTCCACCACCAGTTTCCCAGCATCGTGGAACAGGCGGGCAATGGTCAGGGCTTCCGAGATGTAGGGGTAGAACGTGCGCACAACGAGTACATCGTATTCGGCCACCAGATCTCGGTCACGGTGGAAGATTCCGGCGCGCTGTTCTTCACTGATAAAGGCAACGTCGTAAATTTCAAGGGCATCGAGTTGAATGCCTTGCTGTTTTGCAGCGGCTTTCATGCGCTGTGTGGCGTACAGGTCTTCCCAACCCAGCCAGAGGATTTTCATCAGGTCTCCTGATTTGTGTATTGTCGATCGCCGGAAACGCCAGGAGCGTATGATGCGTTCCTGGCGTTTCCGGTAAGGTTAGCGGTTCGTTTCGACTCCCGCAGCAGTGGGAACCTTTGCCTCGAGTTTCAGCCACCAGCGGGTGAGAAACCACGCCGCGGCCAGAGCGAGCAGGATGACACCAATAAAATAGATTACCAGCCAGATCCGTCCCGAATTGAAGATGGGAGAAGGCGGGGGATGCATCACGTACCCCGTGCTGCGCAGGCTGATCTCCAGGGCAGCGTAGTAGAGCACGTTCAGCAGGGAGGTAACGAACGGCTTCCCCATCAGTGCAGCCCCAACCTGGAGCAGCAGGCCTGTTACGGCAAAAATGACTGCCAGCCGGAAGCGTGGTTCGCTCAGGAAGAGACCGTTCCAATTGGCTTGCATGGCCCACAGCGAGAGCGGCAGGTAAGTGATCCAGAAGAACAATCCCGTGCGGCCCAGCGCAGCCGACCAGCGATGCAGGGTTCCCCGGCGCAGAAGGAGCGCCGCCAGCCCCACCAGCGCGGCCAGAGCCAGGGTGACCTCGGCAGCCAGCACCCAGGCCCCGTGCAGGTAAACGATGCGTACATTGTCGCCGAGAGTCTTTTCCTCGGGGCCGATGGCGGTCAGCGCGGCGGTGGCGGCCACACAGAGAAGGAACCAGAGCAGAGGGGATTTGAGCCTTTTCATGCGGGGATTGTACCTGATTATGAAATCCAGACCATGATCTTCGCACTGATTGCCCATTCCCCTTCCACTTTGTCCAACAGCACATAATACCCGGCTCCAGCCAGCCAGTGGCTCTGCGTTCCCACGTAGACCAGTGCCTGGGTCATATCGGCGTTGAACCCGACGCGCGAAAGTGTGGTGATCCCATTGGCGAAGGGGTAACGCCCGTAGAACACATCCCAGCCTGACTGGTTGATGCTGAAGAGTTCCGCGAACTCGTCAGCGCTCAGGACGGCGTAGTCCGTTCCCAGGTCCATGCTTGCTTCGAGCGGATACCCCGCGTCGTTGCGGACCCGGAACCCGTCCGCGGTTTCCTCGGAGATGCCGGTCAGGTTGGGGATGGCGTAATCGAGGTTGGCCTCGGTGTTTTCCACACCGGAGATGTCGGTGGCGGTGGTGTCCATCAGCACGTACATGCGGGCGTCGTACAGTTGCTGCAAAACTGCCGCGTAGACAGCCTTTTCTTCGAGAGCGACCTCTACTGCGGGCAGAGTGGGAACAGGCGTGGCCGTGCGGACACAGGCGGCCAGGAGCAGGAGCGATGAGATGAGCAATAATTTTCGGGTCATGCGGCCTCCGAATTCGATTATATAACCAGAACTCCTGGGATGCTCATATGTTCTTCACTTTTCCTTTATCGTAAGTTTACATTCGGAACTTATGATGTTGTGCATAAAGGAGATACAAACTATGAAAAAAGCATGGAAATGGATCCTTGGGATTCTTCTCGTACTGGTTGTAATTGCCGCTTTTATTGTCGTCCCCCTGGTGCTGCACAGTGTCTATGGCTACGGTTTCTATGACCGCGGCTTCGGCATGATGGGCGGACGCGGCTTCATGCCCTTCTTCGGTGGTTTCATGATGATCGGCATGGGCCTGCGCTGGCTTGTCCCGCTGGCCCTGATCGGCCTGCTGGGTTATGGCGCATACCGCCTCGGGCAGCGCAAGGCGGCCCCGGTGGTGACTCCTGCTCCCGCTCCGGCAGCTCCCGAGCAGACCTGCCCCAAGTGCGGACAGCCTGTGCAGGCTGGCTGGAACAACTGCGCCAACTGCGGCAAGAAACTCTAACTCTTCCTTCATCCTCCTCACGAAGCGACCGGCACTTGTGCCGGTCGCTTCCGTATTTAGACTTCGTGCTTCACCTTCAAAACCGCGATCTTGGTGGAATGGTTGAATGGGGCCGGGTCCACGGGCGGACCGCCCAGCCGCGTGACCGGATAGCCGGTGAAATCCTCCGCCACAGGGATGAGCGTTTCGATGGCGAGATGACCGTCGGCGCAGAGCGCTTCCAGCGATTGCAGGTACTCCTGTCCGCTCAGGAACAGGGCATTGTTGACCGCCACCAGCCAGCCGCCAGTCCGCACCAGCGGTCGGAGTTTGTTGACCAGCCGGGCAGCATCCTGCGCCAGGTCGACGGTCCCTTTGGCGGTGGTCGAGAAGAACGGCGGGTCAAGGAAGATGCAGTCGAAGGTCTCACCGGCGCGCTTGAGCCGCTGGATGAGCGGGAAGAAATCACCAACCATGAAGTCGGCCTTGTCGATAGGGAAACCGTTCAGGGTGTACGAAGTCTTCGCTACGTTCAGGAAGTCCCGGTCGAGATCCAGGTGGACTACCCGCCGCGCCCCGCCTGCCATTGCTGCCACGCCCAGGCTGCCGGTGTAGGCGAACGTGTTGAGCACGTCCTTACCCTTCAAATTCTCGATGGCCCACTTGCGCAGGGTGCGCGTGTCGAGGAACAGACCGGTATCCCGGTGCATGGACAGGTCGACCGCGTACCAGACGCCGTGCTCACGCACCTTCCGGTCGGGCGCGGACCCGTAAACGGTCCGGCCGCGCCGGTCTTCGTCCGCCCCGTGACGGACCTTGACCACGATGGTGTGCACCCACGGCAGGCGCTCGCGGAGCAAATCCTGGGCGGCGCGCACGGCAGGCGCACCCTCCAGCGGACGGTCGGCGTAGTTGTGGATGAGCGCCGTCCCGGCGTACAGGTCCACGGACAGGTCGGGCCAGCCTTCGGTGAAGCCGTTGAACAGCCGCAGGGCGGACTGGTGCTTCGCGTCCAGCAGGTCGGTGCGGGCGGCGAGAGCGTCGGCGAGCAGGGTGGAAAGGTGGGGAGATAGCATGAGAAGTGACCGTATTTTACCCGATGCAGCCCCGGCCTTTTTCAGAAGATCCGGGCCATCCTGGTTGCAAAAAACAGGTTTTATGCTACAGTAGGGATATCACTGTCGCGCGAGGGAAGGGCTATGGCAGAAACCGAATTCCAATATGATGTGTTCGTCTCGTACAGTTCCGTAAACAAGGATTGGGTGCGGAAGACTTTTGTACCCGCTCTGGAAGATGCGGGACTAAAAGTTTGCGATTATTACCGCGACTTCGATGTTGGCGCACCGATCGTCATGGAAATGGAACGTGCGATTCTTCAAAGCCGAAAAACGATCACTATTTTTTCTCCAGCATACTTAAAGAGCGGATGGACAGAATTTGAAAGTTTGCTACTTCAAACACTTGATCCCGCAAACCGTGAAAGACGTTTCCTGCCTGTCATTCTCGAAAAATGCGAATTATCGCTTCGCGTAAAATATTTGAACTGCGTCAACTTTGCTAATCCTGATGATATTGACGTTGAATGGCAAAGATTGTTACGAGCATTGGAGATTAGCGATTCAGAAAACCCGAAACCTTCCAACCTGCAACCTGTGAATTGGTTCTACGGTCATCGCTACGGTGACATCCAAAACTTTACCGGCAGAACCGCCGAACTCAAAATGCTCGACGATTGGCTGGCAAGTGATGACGAAGCCCTGCTCGTTGTACGTGCTTTGGGCGGATTTGGCAAATCGGCGTTGACGTGGCAATGGTTCAACAACCGCGTGGATAAAACCAAATGGCCTACTGCAATCTGGTGGTCGTTCTATGAGAAGGAATCAGGGTTTGAAAGTTTCCTTACCGAGACATTGAAACATCTTGGCATAGAAGTTAAAGACTCGGTACGGCAACAACTCAATGATCTGCTGGAGGCGATGCGCGGGACGAATATCCTGATCGTGCTGGACGGCTTCGAGCGGCTACTGCGTCAATACGGGCGGATGGATGCAGCGTTGCAACCCGATGACGAAGACGCCGACATTGACCCATCCCAGCGCGATTGCTCGTCCCCACTGACGGAAACCTTCCTGCGTGGCTTGAGCGGCGCGGGAAGGAAGTCCAAAGTCTTGATGACCACGCGCCTGTGTCCGCGCGTGCTGGAGAGCGCCGACGGCAAACTGCTCAAAGGCTGCCGCGATGCGCCGCTCGCCGCCTTCTCGCCCGAGGACGCGGTGACGTATTTCCATAACGAGGGAGTCAAAGCCACGCGCGCGGAGATCATCACGTTGTGCACCGCGTACGGCTATCACCCGTTGAGTTTGAGCCTGCTGGTCGGTTTGATCAATGCAGACTACGTGCATTGTGGCGATATCGAGGCGGTCAAGAATCTGGATAACTTCGATAACATCAAAGCCAGACGACATCACGTGTTGGAACGCGCCTACGGCAGTTTGGCCCCCGAGCGCAGGGATTTGCTGAGCAAGATGTCTTGCTTTCGCGGCTCGATGGAATACGCCGTGCTGAAAAAGGTTTTCCCCAGCCCCGATCTGGATAAGTCCCTGCTCGACCTGCGCCAGCGCGGACTGCTGCAATACGTCTCCCCTCTCCTTGCAGGAGAGGGGTCGGGGGTGAGGTACGATATGCACCCGATCGTGCGGCATTATGCCTACGACCACTTCACCGACGAGAAGCGGCGCAAAGAGGCGCACGTCAAACTTGCCGAGCATTTTATTGATGCCATGCCCGTGACGAACAAGAACGTGAAAACGCTGGAAGACCTTGCGCCCGTCATCGAACTGTATCATCACATGGTCGGGGCGGGAAATTTGGACGAGGCAAGAGTTTTGTTCCGTGACCGTTTGAGTCAAGCAACCTATTATCAATTCGGCGCGTATCAACTACGCATTGAACTTTTACGCGCTTTATTTCTCGACGGCGAAGATAAACCGCCGCGTCTGAAAGATGAACCTGCCCAAGCATGGACTCTCAACACACTCGCGATCGCCTATTCTAATAGTGGACAACCGCGTCATGCTGCTCCACTGAAACAATTAACTGTTGATTTTTATGAAAAATTAAATAATAAAAAAGGCACTGCGACTGCATTAGGGAACTTGGCAATAGAGCAAAGTTATATCGGCGCGCTGAGCGCCGCGGAGCGCAACCTGCGCCGCGCGATTGAACTTGATAAAGAAACAGGAGATGAAGAAGCGGAAGGAAGGGAATCATATTTTCTTGGGCGAGTTCTTTGTTATTTAGGAAATTGGATGGAATGCAATGAAATTCTGAATCGCGCTGAAGAAATAAAAGTAAAAACTCGTCATATACAAGCGCAAGGAATTATTTCAATATACCGCGTCCTGCGTTTCCTGTTCATGACAAGGGACAACCCAAAATCGAAAATCGTAAATCTGAAATCGTCAATTGAATGTGCCCAACGCGCTCTTGAACTGGCAGATGAACAAGCAAAGGATATTCCTGTTCCCCGCGATTATGTTCGCGCTTACTGGCTTCTTGGCCCTGCCTACCGTGCCAACAACGAACCGACTCTGGCAGAAGAAAACCTGTCCAAAGCACTCAATCTCTGTCGGCAAATCAA
>CAZRCR010000047.1:5835-8619 GCA_964598615.1 uncultured Anaerolinea sp. | reverse complement strand
CAGAGGTGCCGTATGATCTTTCAAGTCGGAATCGAGAACAACAACGAAGGACGCTCCGTTGCCTGGGCATTGGAACATCCCGGCTGCTTCGCCTACGGCGTGACGGCTGAAAAAGCCATGCTCAACCTGGAAAGCACCCTCGAGCGCTATGCCGGCTGGATTCTGCACCACGAAAGCAATACCTGGCTCACTTTCGCCGCCGGGGACATGCAACTGGTCGTCAACGGCACCTGGGATGTCTACAACATCAACGATGACCTGGATATCGTCACCGAAGCGGACGGCTACAGCGTCAACGCTTTCTTCCCCTACGATTGGAAGCCCCTGAGCGGCATCGAGATCAACCGCGCCATTGCCATGCTCACCTGGAGCCGCTCCGACCTGCTCAAATCCGTTCAGGGACTAAGCCCCGAAAAACTGGATGCCACTTATCCCGGCGAACGCTGGAGCATCCGCGGCATCCTTGGTCACGTGGCCGGGGCCGAGTGGTGGTACCTCGACCGGCTCGGTCTGGCTTTCCCCAAGATGGAACTCCCGGAAGACCCGCTGCCCCGCCTGGACAAGGTCCGCAAGCATCTCCTGGCCATCCTGCCCCGCCTGGCAAATGCCAAGCGCGTCATCGGCGCAGACGGTGAACTGTGGTCGCCGCGCAAGCTACTCCGCCGGGCGCTCTGGCACGAGCGTGACCACGTGGAGCACATCCGGCAGCTTCTATAAGCAATATAAAAAAGAGCAGCGATTTTGGTCGCTGCTCTTTTGATTCCTGTCTAGGAGGCCAGCCGCACGTTGACCGGCTGCTGACGGATGCGGTAGTCACCGCTCTTGGCCAGCACCTGGGCAGCAAAGCGCTCAGGCACATCCACCAGGGTGAACTTGTCCTGGATGAAAATTTTCCCGATGGTGTTGCCGGGGATGTCAGCGTGGAAAGCAATCGTGCCGACCACATCGTTCGGGCGGATGCCGTGGACACGGCCCAGGTTCATGCTGATGCGTACCATGCCCGCTTCATGGGAAACTTTCCCGGCCACTTCACGGTCAGAGCGACGCGGCTTGTGCTCGCGGTCGCGGTCCGAAAAGCTGCGGTAATTGTCGTCGCGGTTGCCGGTCCAAGCTTTACGCTCATAACGTTTCGGACCGGTATCCTGCACCTCGCTGACCGATGCGATCGGCCGCTGTTTCTCTTCGGCACGCGCCACTTTGAGAGCGGCGGCAGCGATCTCCATCGGGTCGAAACCTTCTTCCACCAGACGGGCCACCAGTTCGCGTTCGCGGCGGTAGCGGGCGCGCGTCAACCAGACGCGCATATCGGTCAGGAGTTCGTCCTCGCGGTGGTTCTTGACGTCATCCTCGGTGGGGAGGGGCGTCTTGGTCAACGGCTGGCGGATGAGACGTTCGATCTCGCGCAGCAGGCGGCGCTCGCGCGGTGTGACCAGCGAGATGGCGGTGCCACTCTTCCCGGCGCGGCCGGTGCGGCCGATACGGTGGATATAGATCTCAGCGTCATCGGGCAGGTCATAATTGAAGACATGCGAGATATCGTCGATGTCGAGGCCGCGCGCCGCCACGTCCGTGGCAACCAGCACCTTGATCTGGTTCTGGCGGAACCGGTTCAGGGTCCGTTCGCGGGCATCCTGGGTCAGGTCGCCGTTCAGCGCCTCGGACGGGAAGCCGCGGCGGGTCAATTCGTTGGCCAGTTCCCCGGTCCCGACGCGTGTGCGGACGAAGATCAGGGCGCTGGTGATGGTCTCGACCTCGAAGAGGCGCGTCAGGGCGGCCGTCTTATCCGCTTCGTTGACCAGGTAGTAGCGCTGTTCGATGGCAGCCACGGTAACCTGTTCGCGCTGCACCTGCAGGAACTTCGGCTCGCGCATGTAGCGGTCGGCCAGGCGGCGGATAGGACCCGGCAGGGTGGCGGAGAAGAGGGCGGTCTGGCGATCCGCAGAGGTTTCGGCCAGGATGGTTTCGATATCATCGACGAAGCCCATCGAGAGCATTTCGTCGGCCTCGTCGAGCACCAGGGTGCGGACGTGGTTGATGTTGATGGCGTTGCGCTCCATCAGGTCGATCAGGCGGCCGGGGGTGCCGACCACCACGTCCACGCCGCGGTTCAGTTTGCTGATCTGCGGACCGTAGGGCTGCCCGCCGTAGACGGCCAGGACGCGCACGCCCTGCGGCGCACCGAATTCCGTTATCGCCCCGGCAACCTGCAGGGCAAGTTCGCGGGTCGGGCAGAGTACGAGCGCCTGGATGGAGCGTTCGCCAGATGTGAGATTTTGGAGGATGGGGAGAGCGAAGGCAGCCGTCTTACCGGTGCCAGTCTGGGCCTGGCCGATCACGTCCGCGCCGGTCAACATGACCGGGATGACGGCAGCCTGGATGGGGGTCGGCTCGACAAAGCCGAGCGCAGCGACGGCCTGCATCAACTCGGGACGCAGGTTCAGGTCAGTAAATTGGGTAGTCATCGAATTCCTTTTGTCTAATATGTTTTGCAAGTCATAAAGTCTAACAGGTCGGCAAGTCAACACGTCAGGAAATGACCTGTCAGACTTGTGAGACCTGGGACTTGATTGACTTGTAAAACCTGGGGGGAATTTGCTTCGACGACTCTCGTAACGATCTTGCCAATCCGGAGCGCTCTTGCGGGCAGCCCCGTCCCAACAAAACGACCCGGTCACAACGTTCGCCGGGCCATCATTTCAAGCATCCCTTGCGGGGACGATGTCAAAACAATTCCCTGTACACGTACGCTCCAATTTCGAGCGGCACGGGAGTATACCACGGATT
>CAZRCR010000047.1:0-5735 GCA_964598615.1 uncultured Anaerolinea sp. | reverse complement strand
ATTCCCTGTACACGTACGCTCCAATTTCGAGCGGCACGGGAGTATACCACGGATTTTGGAGAATGGAGGGGAGAGAATAGAGAACAGTGATTGGTAAATAGAAGAAGGGCGAATTCGGTGATCCGCCCTTCCAAAACGCATATTAAATTGTCTTCAGTTTGTTGCCCCTTCTGCTCACTCCTGCACACCACATACATAAGCAGTAGACGCCGCCAGCCGAATGGTAACGAATTAATCTATTTTCCGCACCACATAACCAGCAGCAAGCCTTGTATTTTTTTCTGTATTGACTGGAATTGTTTTTCATATTTTCCTCCTTTTTTAGATCAACTTCATTTGCCAGGGTCTATGACTTGCTTTTTCACTCTTTGAAGAAATCTCCCAATACTTTATGGGCAAGGCGAGTTGACGACCGAAATTGCCTCGTTGAATTGGAATTGCAAACCGGTAGAAATTGGCAAGTGTTGTATGAAAAATTCTCCCGCTTTCAGTATCAGTCATCTCAATCTCATGAGTGCCCGCTTTCTCCATCTGGCGCAAGACATCCAGTGAAAGCGCCAGTGCAGGCGGCTTCCGTAAGGCATGGATACTGTATTTGATCCGGCGTTTGAATTTTCCTTGGCTTACTTTCCCCACAATTTTTCCATTCGAGTAAATTGCTTCTTGTAATTCGGAGTGTTTTAGTGTAATATCATGCATAGAGACATGTTCCTTTCTGCGCTGCCCGCGCTAGGTAATTTGTCTCGCCCAGCCGTTCGCGTCAACGAACGGCTTTTTTATTGGCGAGTTCTAAAAATATTATAGCACGGAATTAAGAAGAAAGTCACTTTAAAAATATGACATTCGTCTTAATCTCTTATCACTCAAAGCAGTCCGAAATCACGGCCAATACTGTTCACTGCTCTCTCTTCTCTGTTCTCCCCTCTCTAATCTTCCATCCTGTGGTTAAATTCACTCCTATGGATTCCAAAACCCTGCAAGTCCTCGAATACCCCAAAATCCTCGCCCGGCTGGCGGACTTCTGTGATTTCTCCGCATCGGCCGATCTGGCGCACACTCTGACCCCCACGCCCGATTTCGACGTGGCATCCATCCGCCTCGCCGAAACCAGCGAGGCCGGGAAACTGCTCGTCACCACCGACCTGACCATCGGCGGCGCGCACGACGTCCGCGAAAAAGTGGAGCTGTGCGCCCGCGGCGGTGTGCTCGACCCGAAGGAAATGCTGGATGTCCAGTCCACGCTCGTTTCCATGCGCGACCTGCGGCGCTACTTCGAGAAGCACGCCGCAACCTCGCCGCGCCTGGCCATCATTGCCGGGCGGCTGCCCTCCGCCTCCGGCTTGATCGACGCCATCGGACGCTGTATCACCGACAGCGGTGAAGTAGCCGACAACGCCTCACCCAAACTCTACGACCTGCGGCGTCAGGTCCGCGTGGCGCACGACCGGCTGATGAGCCGTCTGCAGCGCTACCTGACCGACCCGACCACCGCCGCCAAACTCCAGGACACGGTCATCACCCAGCGCGACGGGCGCTTCGTCATCCCGCTGCGGGCCGAGTTCAAGGGACAGGTCAAGTCCATCGTTCACGACCAATCCTCCACCGGGGCCACGCTGTTCGTCGAACCGCTGGCAGTGGTTGAGTTAAACAACGCCTTCCGCGAAGCCCAGATCGCCGAACGCGACGAGGTGCGCCGCATCCTGGCCGAACTGTCCATGCAGGTGGGCGCGCTGGCCGGAGAGATCGTCCCCGGCGTGAATGCGCTGGCCGAACTCGACCTGGCCTTCGCCAAAGCCAAATATGCGGACGCCATTCACGGGTCCGAACCGCTGCTTCACTCGACCGTGGACGGTAGACGGTCGACCGAGGAACACGGGCCACGGTCTACCGTCATCCGTCTGCTCCACGCCCGCCACCCGCTGCTGGACCCGGAAACGGCAGTGCCTATCACCATCGACCCCATCCCCGGCACGTTTTCGGTGGTCATCACCGGCCCGAACACGGGCGGCAAGACCGTCACGCTCAAGACCGTCGGGCTGCTGGCCGTCATGGCCCAATCCGGTCTGCACATCCCGGCCCAGTCCGGCTCGGAACTGCCCTGCTTCGCGGCCATCTACGCCGATATCGGGGACGAACAGTCCATCGAGCAGTCGCTCAGCACGTTCTCGGGTCATATCACCAACATCATCCAGATCCTGAAGAAAGCGGACCCGCGTGCGCTGGTGATCCTGGATGAACTCGGAGCAGGCACGGACCCGCAGGAGGGCGCCGCGCTGGCGCGCGCCATCCTGGCCGACCTGCTCGGACGCGGTATCACCACCTTTGTAGCCACCCACTATCCCGAGTTGAAGACCTTCGCCCACACCACGCCGGGCGTGGTCAACGCCTCGCTGGAGTTCAACGTCCAGACCCTGCGCCCGACCTACAAACTGACCATCGGCCTGCCCGGCCGCTCCAACGCCCTGGCCATCGCCCAGCGTCTGGGACTGCCGCAGGAGATCATCGAGGCCGCCAAAGCAGACGTCAACCCCGACGACCTGCGTGCCGACAAGCTGATCGGCGACATCCACCGCCAGCGCAAGATCGCCTTCCGTGAGAGCGAGAAGGCCGAACGGGCGCGCTCCGAGGCGCGCAAGCTGGAACGTCAGCTCGAGGAACGGCTGGAGAAGATCGAAGAGGAGCGCCAGAAAGTGATCGAACAGGCGCGCGCCGAGGGCGAACTGGAAGTGGAAGTGCTCAAGGCACAGTTGAAGACACTCAAGGAAGAATTGAAGCGGGCGCGCCAGCCGCTGGAAGCGCTGGAAGCCCTGGAGGAGCAGGTTGAACTGGTGGAAGACAAAGTGAAAGAACCGGTCAGGCGCAAACGACCGACCACAGACCGCGGACGGTCGACGGTCGACGGCCCTTTGTCCATCGGCGAGAAAGTTGTCCTGCGCAAACTCGGCAACGAGGGGACGATCATCTCGATCGACGAGGACGAGGCCGAGGTCCAGGCAGGATCGCTCAGGCTGCGGGTCCGGTTGGAAGACTTGAAGCGGAAAGCAGAAGACTCTGGCGAAACAGCGGCAATCGTCAATCGCAAATCAAAAATCGTAAATCCAGCCGAGACCCCCGTGGCACGACAAACGTCGCTGGCGGCTTCCCCCGGCATGGAAGTGGACCTGCGCGGACTGATGTCCGAGGACGCCCTCGACAAGCTGGAAACCTACCTCGACAAGGCCTACATGGCCGGTATGCCGTTCGTGCGTATCATCCACGGCAAAGGGACCGGCAAGCTGCGCCAGGTGGTGCGCGAGGCGCTCAGGGGTCACCACCATGTCAAATCGTTCGAGGAGGGCGGACCCAAGGAAGGCGGCGAAGGCGTCACCGTGGCGAAGTTGGCCAGTTGACCCGCAACAGATTACCACGGAGTCCATAAAGAACACAGAGAATCCCATTAAAATCTCCGTGAACCCTGTGCTCTCCGTGGTGAATTTTTATCGTTCCTGATTTTGTAAACTCCCCGTTATTGACGAACAAACCACCCCGGCTATAATTTAACCAGTCATTTGCAGAGGTGAACCATGACACTCGATGAAGCCATCAATGACATGAAAACAAAGATCGGCGCGATCAGCAAAGGCGCCGAGATCAAAGTGGTCAAAATGTCGGACGAGGAAGCGCGCATCAGCGTGTTCACTGTGACATCGGAGATGCAGCCCATCCGCGATGCCGTTCTCCAGCCCACGCTGGACTACCTGACGAAAGACGGGCTGGATATCCAGGTGCTGGTCTACGACAAGGACCATCCCCCCGAGATCGGATAAAGAATAAATACGGAAGGGTGCAATATATTGCGCCTTACAAAAAATAACGGGCTCCTCGCGGAACCCGTTTTGCTTTTCTCTTACCCCGTCACCAACTCGAACTGACGGGCAAAGCGCAGGATGCGGTTGCGGATGTAGAACACATCCGGGTCGGCGATGGGACGGTAGCGCTTGATGAGCTCGATAGCTTCCTCGGGCGAATACCCCAGGGCGATCAGGACCGCCGCTCCCATTGCCACCCCGCGGTGACGTCCGTGCTGGCAATGGGTGAAGACCTTGCCGCCCTCGCGGATGGTTTCCAGCGCGGCCAGGGCGCCGCGACGCAGGGAGTTGATCGGGATGGGCAGCAGCGGGTTGTCGAACGTGCGCAACCAGAGGAAATCCATGGGAGGCGTGAAAACATCCTCGAACGGACGATGGTCAAAGCGCATGTTGATGATGAGCCGGATGCCCAGTGCACGCAAGTGGTCGTAATCTTCCGGGTAAGGCTGGCTGCCGATAAAAAGGTCGTTGGTGATCTGCGAAAAATTCATGGGCGCAAGTTTACCATACACAGGGACAGACCTGTATGTCTGTCCCTGGCATTTGTGTAAGGCGGGCTTAATAATCTTGTTTGGAAAAAACAGGGGCGGCCCGATGGGCCGCCCCTGCCAATTCAGTTCTGTTCCTGCACCCAGGCGCGGACACGCTCCTCGAGCACATCCAGAGGGACTGCGCCGCCGAGCAGGACAACATCGTGGAACTCCCGCAAGTTGAACTTTGCGCCCAGTTCCGTCTCGGCCATTGCCCGCAGGGAGCGGATCTTCAACTCGCCGATCTTGTAGGCCAGCGCCTGGCCCGGCCAGGCAATGTAACGGTCGACTTCATTGGTGATATTGAGCAATGTGGACGAGGTGTTCTCAGCCATGAAATCGATGGCCTGCTGACGCGTCCAGCCCAGGGCGTGCATGCCCGTGTCCACCACCAGGCGGCAGGCACGCCACATCTCGTAAGACAGGCGGGCAAAGTCCGAATACGGGTCCTGGTAGAAGCCCACTTCCAGTCCCAGCCGCTCGGAGTAGAGCGCCCAGCCTTCCACGAACGAGGTGAACCCGGCAAAGCGCCGGAAGTTGGGCAGGTCGCCCAGTTCGGCCTGGAGCGCCAGTTGCAAATGATGACCCGGCACGGCCTCGTGGAACGAGAGCGCCTCGATCTCATACAGCGGACGGCTTCCCAGCCCGTAGGTATTGACGTAGTAATTGCCCGCCACGGTCCCATCGCCGGTGCCGGGGAAATAGTAGGCCGACGTGCTACCCGGAGCGCTGAAGGCGGGGATCTCACGGATACCATATGGCAGCCGCGGCAGGGTCTTGAACAGGCGCGGCAGTTCGCCGTCCATGCGCTTGAGCACCAGGGCAGTCTTCTCCAGCAGCGTCTCGGGCGTGGACACATAGAAGCGCGGCTCGTGGCGCAGGAATTCGATGAACTCGCGGAAACTGCCTGTGAATCCGGTCTTACGGATGACGGCGTCCATCTCGGAGCGGATGCGCCGGACCTCGTTCTGCCCGGTCTGATGGACCTCCTCGGCGGACAGGTCGAGCGTGGTGAAATAGCGGATGCGCTCCCGGTAGAAGGCCTGACCGTCGGGCAGGTCGGCCGCGGCGATCCCGGCACGCGACGCGGGAACGTATTCCGTTTCGAGGAAGTGAAGCAAACTCCGGTAGGCAGGCACCACGGACCCGGTCACGGCTGCGACTCCACGGGCTGCCAGCCGCTCCCGGTCCGCGCCGGAGACCGAGGCCGGGAACTGCTCGAACGGTTTGTAGAACACGCTGCGGGTGGGATCGTCCACGATGTGGGCCTGCACAGACTTGTCCACGCCTTCCAGGATGACGCGCGGCGGGACGAATCCGGTCTGCAAGGCATGGCGCAGGAGTTCGATGGATTCTT
>CAZRCR010000046.1:0-8751 GCA_964598615.1 uncultured Anaerolinea sp. | reverse complement strand
CATCCAGGAACCAGGCTTGGGAGAAGCTCTTAAAGCCGCCATCGAGACCGGCAACCTGACCGTCAACGAGAAACCTGTCGAGGCCGACGCGTTCATCATCGCAGTCCCTACTCCTTTCTATGATGACAAGTTCGGCGAGTACAAAGGCCAAACCTATAAGCTGGCCGATATGCGTGCCGTGGCATCTGCCACCGAAGCCATTGTTCCGGTTTTGCGCAAGGGCAACCTCGTTGTGCTCGAGTCGACCTCACCGCCGCTTACCACAGCCAACCTGGTTACACCTATCCTTGAGAAATCCGGTTTGAAAGCAGGCAGGGATTTCTTCCTGGCTTATTCGCCCGAACGCGTACTGCCGGGACAGATCCTGCGCGAACTGATCGAGAACGCCCGCGTCATCGGCGGCGTGACGCCCGAGTCTGCTGCGGCGGGGCGGGACCTGTATGCTGTTTTCGTGAAGGGACAAATCGTCACCACCGACGCGACCACTGCCGAGATGGTCAAGCTGATGGAGAACACATACCGCGATGTGAACATCGCCATTGCCAACGAGTTCTCCCGCCTTGCCGACCGTTTCGGTGTGGATATTTGGGAGGCCATCTCCATTGCCAACCTGCATCCGCGTGTCAAGATCCTGCGCCCGGGTCCCGGTGTTGGCGGACACTGCATCAGCGTCGATCCGTGGTTCTTTGTCGAAACGGCTCCCGACCTGGCAACGCTCATCTACAACTCCCGCCGCGTCAACGACGGCCAGCCGCACTTTGCCCTTGGTCTGGTGGAAAAAGCCCTCGGCGGTTCCATAAAAGGGAAGAAGATCGCCGCTCTTGGTCTGGCCTTTAAAGAAGATGTGGATGATCTTCGTGAAAGTCCGGCGGTCGAACTGGCTGCTCTCATGCAGAAGGAAGGCGCACATGTCAAAGCTTTCGAGCCGAACAAGCCGGACGCCACCTTCAATGCTTTCCCGACTGTTTCCACCCTCGATGCAGCTCTCGCGGATGCCGATGCCATCGTCCTGCTCGTGGGTGATCGCCCCTTCCGCGAACTCGATCCTGTGCAGGTGACTGCCCAGACCCCTGCCCGTGTAATCGTGGATATGCGCGGCATCCTCGATCGGCCGGCTTGGCAGGCTGCCGGGTTCAGTATTTTTACCCTCGGCGTTGGCGAGCATTAAAGCGAATATGCGCGTACTCTCTGTTTTTGGCACTCGCCCTGAAGCTGTCAAAATGGCCCCGGTGGTCCGCGCTCTCGAACAGACGCCCGGCATTGAATCCTTCGTGTGCGTCACTGCCCAGCACCGCCAGATGCTCGATCAGGTACTGAACCTGTTCAACATCAAACCGGACCGGGATCTGGACCTGATGCGTGACAACCAGTCGCTGGCGGAGCTTAGCGCCCGTATCTTCCGCGACCTCGACCCGGTGCTCGCGGACCTGAATCCGGACTGGGTGTTGGTGCAGGGTGATACCACCACGGTGGCAATTACTGCACTTGTGGCCTATTACCGCCGTATCAAGGTGGGACATGTAGAGGCTGGTCTGCGCACGCACGATAAGTGGCAGCCTTTCCCCGAAGAGATCAACCGCCGCGTGGCTGGCGTGACCGCAGACTTGCACTTTGCTCCCACCGAATGGGCGCGGCGCAACCTGCTGGCCGAGGGCGTGCCTGATGACGCCATTGCTGTTACAGGCAATCCGGTCATTGATGCGCTGCAAATCGTTTCCGCACAGGAACCGCCCGTGGAAGTGCGCACTCTCATTACTCATCTTGGATTGGATTCCGGGAGACGCCTTCTCCTGGTGGAAGCACACCGGCGGGAGAATTTTGGTCAGCCGCTGGAAGATATCTGCATGGCCTTGAAGGAACTGGCCGGGCGTGGCGATGTGGAAATTGTCTGGCCGGTGCATCTCAACCCCAATGTGCAGAAACCTGTCAACCATTTGCTTAAAGGAGAAAAGCACATTACTTTGCTCCCGCCGCTCGATTACCTGCCGATGGTTCAACTGGAGAAACGCTCTGCTTTGTTGTTGACCGATTCCGGTGGGCTTCAAGAGGAGGCTCCGGCTTTCGGCACACCAGTGCTGGTTCTGCGTGAAGTGACCGAACGCCCGGAGGGAGTGGAAGCGGGGGTGTGTAAACTTGTCGGGACAGATACCCGGCTGATCGTCCGCGAAGCGAACCGGCTGCTGGACGATCCGTCTGCCTACGCGGCGATGGCGAAGGCCGTCAATCCGTTTGGTGATGGGCAGGCTGCGGGTCGAATTGTCGGGTCGTTGTTAGATTTTCGTGACTAATCTGTATTGTTTCCCGATTGACCTTTGTGTATAATGAAATGCAGTGAAACCTTGTAAGTTTGTTTTTATCTTTATTCTTTGCACTGTCTTTCTGGCCGGGGGTTTTCTACCTGCGCGTGCCCAGCAGACGGGTGGTTACTATTTCAACGAGACCGGACACAATGTAATCGGTGATTTTTGGACCTTCTACCAGAGCGTTTCTGACGCAGCAGTAGTGTTTGGATTGCCTATTACGGAACAATTTGTCACTGCTGATGGCTCCGGGTTGACGGTGCAGTACTTCGAAAAAGTACGCTTCGAGTTATATCCTGATAAACCTGTGGGACAGCGCGTGCAGGTATCGGCTTTGGGCACGAAACTTTATGCAGCCGGAACGCCTTCTGTCAATGTGACAACCACCGGGGCTTGCCGCGTGATCAATGGTTTTGGTGTTTGTTACGATTTCCTGACTTTTTATGACCTGCATGGCGGGGCAGCGCGTTTTGGCAATCCGATTTCGGCTTTCGAGTTCCAATCGGATGGCCGGATCGTACAGTACTTCGAGCGGGCGCGCTTCGATTGGCATCCCGAAATGCCTGCCGGCCAAAATGTAACCCTGGCTGATTACGGCAGGATCTATTTCGACAAAGTGGAAGATGCTGTACGGTTAAGCCCGGTTTCGGCGATTCCACAGAATATTCCTCAAACACCGGTTCCGGTCACAACCTTGCGAGCGATGGCTTTTGTCTCCAAGGCAGTGACTCAACCTACGGACACGCAGAAGATTTTTGTGATTGTTCAGAATCAGGCTTTCAGCCCGGTATCGGGGGCAACGGGGATCGTTACCGTTCACTTGCCGGATGGACAGACGCTGCCTTACACGGTTACCACGGACGCCAGCGGGATTGCGGTTGTATCCTCTATCAGCTTTTCCAATCAGCCGCCTGGCAGTTTGGTGACAGTGGATGTACAGATCATCTATAATTCCTTGAAAGCCAATACGGTCACTTCTTTCCGTATCTGGCGATAGGACAGAGATGGGAAACATGGCGGAGGCATGCCTCCGCTTTTTTTGTTTGCGGTTGCAGTTATAATTGCATCGTTCTCAATTTCAAAAGGAGGTTCGTATGAATATCGCAAGCGTACTTCAGGGATTAGCCACGTTTTCATGGCTGGCTGTTATCGGGATCATTGTGTTGGCTGTTACTCGTGCTAGCCGGGGAAAACCCATGAAAGGGATACGAACGATCATTATCGTAGTGATCGTTTTTTCACTGGCGTTGACCACTGTCAGCGCCGGGCTGGTATTCCTTCAGGCCGATGAGTATGGGATCGTGATCTCGGCCATCCAGCCAAATGGCTACCGCCCCGAAGCATTAGGGCCCGGTTTGCATTGGGTTGTTCCTTTTGTCGAAAGTGTAAAACCTTACTCAATCGCCAGGCAGACCTATACCATGGCTACGGCAGCAGGCGAAGGGCAAGTGGTAGGTGACGATTCGATCCAGGCGCGCACCAAGGATGGTCAGCAGGTTTATATTGATGCCTCGGTCATCTACTCCATTGATCCGTCAACTTTGATAAATTTGCACATTACCTGGCAAGATCGATTTGAAGACGGTGTCGTACGCCCGGTGACACGAGCAGCTATACGTGATGCCGTGTCACAGTATGGGGTTGAAGAGATCGTCAGCACAAAACGTGCCGAACTTGAGCAGGCCATTACTGATGCTATTCTTGAAGGCCTGGCATCCAACAACCTGCAAATGGACGATTTCCTGTTGCGCAATATCCGCTTCAGTGATGAGTACGCCGCGGCAGTGGAGCAGAAGCAGATCGCCGAGCAGCTGGCCCTCCAGGCGCAGTTCGTTGTGGAACAGAAAAAACAGGAAGCCGAACAGGCTCGCCAGGTGGCACAAGGTGTGGCCGATGCAGCTGTGATCGCTGCCCAGGGTGAAGCCGAGGCAACCGTCCTGCGTGCCCAGGGTCAGGCCGAAGCATGGGCTGCTCTCGCCGAAGTTCTGAGCAACAATCCCGATCTGTTGACCTACGAATACATCCAGAAGATCGCGCCGAACATTAGCGTGATGTACCTGCCCAGCGGCACCCCGCTTTACCTGCCCGTGACGCCCGGCCAATAACTTCAACGAGGAATGCCCGTAGGGGCGGGGATTTTCCCCGCCCCTTTTTCAGGAGATATGATGAGTCTTGTTCACCCGACCGGGAAACAGATCCGGTTGACCAGCTACTCGAACTGTGCGGGCTGAGCGTCGAAACTGAATGCGGAAACGCTGGCGCAGGTTCTGCGTCCTATAAACAACATGTTCGATCCCCGCTCGTTCCCGGACCTCCTGGTCGGTCTCGGTGACCCCGATGACGCTGCCATCTGGAGGTTGGATTCGACGCGGGCGCTGGTGGCGACCACCGATTTCTTCACCCCGGTGGTGGACGACGCCTACGATTACGGCGCGATCGCTGCGGCCAACAGTCTTTCAGATATTTACGCCATGGGCGGACAGCCCTTCCTGGCTCTGAATGTAGCTGCCCTCCCGCCCGACCTCCCGCCGGAAGTCAATGGCGAGATCCTGCGCGGCGGAGCGGAAAAGTGCCGTGAAGCGGGCGTGGTTATCGCGGGCGGTCATACTGTGCAGGACAAAGAGCCGAAGTACGGGCTGGTTGTGCTCGGTTTTGTCCACCCGGAGAAGGTGCTTTCCAAAGGTGGGGTGAAGGCTGGCGATACACTCGTGCTGACCAAGCCCCTCGGTTTCGGGGTGACAACCACTGCCCTGAAACAGCAAAAGGCCGCACCGGAGGATGTGAAAGAAGTAGTTGGCTGGATGACGAAATTGAACCGCGAAGCCGGTGCCCTGGCTGTGGAATTTGGCCTGCGCGGTGGTACCGACGTGACCGGGTTCAGCCTGCTCGGCCACGGCATGGAAATGGCCGACGCCTCGGGCGTGGGTTTCCGCCTCGAAATGGATAAGATCCCATTCGTGTCCTGTGCTCGAAAATACGCCGAACAGTGGACCTTCCCCGGCGGCGCAGCGGATAACCGTCTGCATTTCGGGCCGCGGGTGCGCTTTGCCTCGTCCATCCAGGAAGAGAGTCAGATGTTGCTGTTCGACCCGCAGACCAGTGGCGGGCTATTGCTCGCGGTTCCGAGGTCCGAAACCGCTGCGTTCCTGAAGCGGGCGGAGGAGATCGGTCAACCGGCCTGGGTGGTGGGGGAAGCAGTCGATGGGGCAGGGATCAATGTGGTCTGATCTCCCCTTGCCCTGGCAGGCCTGCTTTGAGCTGGCCTGGGAAGCATATCTCGATGATTGCATTCCCATCGGCGCGGTGGTTACGGATGCTGGTGGGAATATTCTCTCTCGCGGCCGCAACCGGATCTATGAACAGGTCAAGCCGGATGGCCATGCCAATGGCGCTGCCCTGGCGCATGCCGAGGTAGAGGCCTTACGCGTCCTTGACCTGGATGTGGTTGACCCGCATACCTGCGCCCTCTATACCACCACCGAACCTTGTCCCATGTGCATGGGTACTTTCTATATGTCCGGTGTGCGGACATTGCACTTTGCAGCCCGCGACCCTTATGCGGGAAGCGTGAATCTGCTTGGTGCAACATGGTATCTGGGTCGCAAACCGATCCGGGTTTTCGGTCCGGAACGCGTTCTGGAACTCGTGATCACCGGACTGTTCGTGGAGCAGGATTACTTTATGCATGGCGGGATGTTGCCCGATGGGAGTTTCTATGGCCGGTACCGCGAGATATTCCCGGAAGGTGTTGAGTTTGGGATTAGCCTGGGAAAATCGGGGATTGTACAGGAACTGCGAAAACAAATGGCTTCCGCCGAAGTAGTCTATACCAGAGTAGGTTCTCAGGTAAAATAAGTCCGGCGGTTGTTCACCCGCCAGAAAGTATTGTATGGATCCCGTTTGGAATGAAATCCTGGCTATCTTGTTCTTGATCGTTTTCAATGGAATACTGGCGATGTCGGAAGCAGCCATGCTTTCGGTGCGCAAGGCGCGCTTGCAGCAGCGCATCAACGAAGGAGACCGCCGGGCACGTTTGGCGCTCAAACTCGCCGAAAATCCCAATAAATTTCTTTCTACAATCCAGATCGGTATTACGGTCATCGATGTCTTGATCGGTGCCATCAGTGGTTCGCTGGCGGCGGAATTGTTCGTTGTCTGGTTCATGAAATCACCTGAACTGGAACCTTTTGCCGAGACCATTGGGGTGGCTGTGGGTGTGGTTATCACATCCTACTTCTCCATTGTGCTTGGCGAATTGGTCCCCAAGCGGCTGGCGCTCCAGAATCCGGAACGGCTTTCCACGGCGATTGCCAGACCGATGTCCTTTGTTTCCACGCTCTTCACGCCCTTCGTCTGGCTGCTCGACAAGTCCACGAATCTCATCCTGGGGTTGCTGGGTGTCAAATCGACGGCGGAGATTCCCGTCACGGAAGAAGAACTTTTGGTTCAACTCGACCAGGGTACGCAGGCAGGCGTGTTCGAAGAGACCCAGCAGGACATGGTGGAAGGCGTTTTTTCTCTTTCCGACCAGCGGGTCAACGCTCTGATGACGCCGCGCAACGAGATCGTCTGGCTCGATATCCATGATACCGGTGAAGAGATTCGCCAGAAAATGTCGGGAAGCCCCTACTCCCGCTTCCCGGTGGGGGACGAGAGTCTGGATCATCTCGTTGGTGTGGTCAAAGCCAAGGAAGTGTTGCTGGCGAATGTGCGCAGCGGGCGCGACCTGGAAAAGTTGGCGCGTCCGCCGCTCTTCGTCCCGGAGACTGCTTTTGGCTCGCGTGCTCTCGAAATGTTCCGCGAAAGCAAACGTGACCTGATGATCGTGGTGGATGAGTTTGGTGTAGTACAAGGCCTGCTGACCCTGGCCGATATCCTCGAAGAGATCGTCGGCGAGTTCGAAGGTGAGCCGCAGGCCACCCAACGCCAGGACGGTTCCTGGCTGCTGGATGGGATGCTGGCGAATGACGACTTCAAGGAATTGTTCAATCTTCGCCGCCTGCCGGACGAAGAGGAGTACGAGACACTGGGTGGTTTCATCCTGCTCCAGTTGGGACGTATTCCGAAGGCTGCCGATCAGTTCGAGTGGAGCGGCATGCGCTTCGAGGTTATGGACATGGACGGCAACCGCGTGGACAAGGTGCTGGTGACTACCTTGCCGGTCAAGTCCGCGCCGGAGAAACCGCGTAAAACGGAAAAAAAGTAGTTCTGAGGAGACCCCCGCATGCCTGAAACTATCTATCCATCCCGTCGTTCGCCTATCATGGGCCGGGGAGGGATGGTTGCTTCCTCCCAACCTTTGGCGACTGCTGCCGGATTGGAGATCCTGTCGAAAGGCGGCAATGCCGCTGACGCGGCCGTGGCAGTGGCGGCTGCCCTCAATGTCACCGAACCGACCTCCACTGGCATCGGTGGCGATATGTTTGCCCTGTTCTACGATGCCGCGACAGGACACGTTACTGCCATCAATGGTTCTGGACGTGCACCTGCCGCGTTGACCCTGGAACTGCTGCGAAAAAACGGCATATCTGCCCTCCCGCCTTATCATCCATATACTGTGACCGTCCCCGGCGCGTGCGCGGGCTGGTGCGATCTGCTCGAGCGGTACGGGACCCTGGACCTGCCCACCGTTTTGTCTCCGGCCATTCGCCTCGCCGAAGAGGGTTTCCCGGTTGCCCCGGTCACATCCTACTTCTGGAACCGTGCCGCTGACCGCCAGTTGAAGACAGCCTTGAACGGCGTCGAGATGACCATCGAGGGCCGGGGCCCCCAACCGGGCGAGATCTTCCGCAACCCTGGCTTGGCACACATGCTGACAAAGGTGGCCGAAGGCGGGAAGCAAGCTTTCTACGAAGGGGAGATCGCTGAAGCCATCGTGTCCACCTTGCGGGAAGTGGGCGGCTGTATGACTGAGTCTGACCTAGCTGCGCATACCTCCACGTGGGATGAGCCCATCTCTGCCACGTACGGCGGACTGCGCTTGTGGGAATGTCCGCCCAACGGGCAGGGGATCGCCGCGCTCATTGCCTTGAACCTGCTCGAAGGCTTCGATCTGCCCTCTGACCCGCTTAATGCGGATAGGTTACACCTGGAGATCGAATCCATGCGGCTGGCGTTTGCCGATACCCGCTGGTACGTAGCTGACCCGCGTCATAGCGAGACTTCCGAAGTCTATCCGGCCTTGATCTCGAAGGAGTATGCTGCCGAACGCCGGAAGCTGATCGATCCAAAAAGAGCCACCATCGACCAGCGCCGCGGCTCTCCCGTGGCTGGCTCGGACACGGTGTATTTTTGTGTTGTAGATAAATGTGGCAATGCCTGTTCATTCATCAACAGCAACTACATGGGCTTTGGAACGGGGATTGTTCCCAAAGGCTGGGGCTTCACGCTCCAGAACCGTGGTCACAACTTCGACCTCGACCCTGCGCATCCCAATTGCCTTGCTCCGGGG
>CAZRCR010000045.1:6802-8862 GCA_964598615.1 uncultured Anaerolinea sp. | reverse complement strand
TGTTTCGATGACTTGTCACCCCGTTTGCCAATCTCATCAGCGATGGACTGGGCCTGATCCAGTTCGACCTTGTGGATGTGGGCGGAGGCGATGGTATGCAAGATGGCAAGATCGCCCGGCAGAGCCTCCAGCCCCTTGCGCAGGAATTCGATCTCCTGGTCGAATTCTCCCTTCTCTTCATAAGGCCGGGAGACTGCCAGCCAGTAACGGGATTCCTTTGGGTTTAGCTCAAGCGCCTTGCGGTAATACTTCTGCGCCTCGGTGCGTTTTGCCTGGACGTAGTTCCCGTCCCGCTCCACCATCCATCCGTCCAGGAACAGTTGGCGGTCTTCTGTCATCACATCCCAGCCGTTCTTTTCGCGGAATTGCTTGATGAACTCTGTGCGCGAGAGCTGTTTGACCGCCGGTTTGGCAGGCTTGGCGGGAGTTGTTTCCTTTTTGACCGGCGTGCGGGATTTGGATGGCGCTTTATCCGGAACGCTGATGACAGTGGGCGGCGTGACCAGCGCCTCGCCGCGCTTGCTCTTCTCTTTCTGCGTATACCGGAATAGCGTATAAGCCGAGGTGGCCAGGAAAGCCTGGGTAGCCGGATCGTAGATCTGCACGTTGAAGCCTAGCTGCCGCTCCCCATCCGGTTGGTCGAGCTCACTGTAAGGCATGAACAGGATGTAATCGTTATAGTAGCTATCGTCGAAACCGGGCTTGAAGACCGAGCCAACCGACACGTCCCCGCCCTGGGTGCGGAAACGCTGGTTAACGTCCTTGAGTGGCCTGCGTTCAGCGTCGAAGAAGTAGGCGCAGGCCCGGCACTCGATGCCTTTGCGATTCTTGATGTTGAAGTTGAGACGGATCTGCAGTCCCGGCTGGTTGGACTGGAAAACGTTTTGGGTCACTTCCATCTCCCGGATGGAGGCGCTGGCCGGTTCGCTCGGCAGCGGAACCGGCGGCTGGGGCTGCACGTCCGCGGCGGGAACGGTAGCCGGGGCCGGTTGGGGTGCGGCAGGCTTCCGGTTCAGGATGGCCCGCCCGGCGCGGGAGGCTTCGTTGACGGCCCGCCGTTCGGGCCACTCTTCGCCGCCCCATTTGTTCTCCCTATCCACGCGTGCGATCATGTTCCTGGCAGCCGCATGAAAGCGGTTCTCGGCGTCGATCAATTCGTTACGGTAAGGCAAGTTGCGATCACGAAAAAAGGTGATGGTCAGGCTGGTCTTCACGTCGGAAACTTGCGTACTCATCTGCGAACCCCAGCCGTGCTGGGTGCCATAGCCATAGGTATTGGCATGGTTGGTGTGGGACGGGAAGTAGGTACGGGCATTGAAGCTGCCATAATTGGTGGTATGGGAAAAGCCCATCGAACGGTTCACCACCCGATCGACATTTTCCTGGATGTTTTGCACCTGCCAGCCAAAGTTGGCCAGATAGCTGCAATAAAAAGTCTGCTGGTAGTGAGGAATTTTCATCACCTTATATTCATACTCTGGCATACGCACCTCCGTAAATGGAAAAGAGAACTATTCTTTGAATGCCATACATCATTGGTCACACTGGGAAGGCCAATCCGGATTCCGGTCCTGCGCCAGGTTGTTGGTGAGGTTCAGAAAGGTGTCAGGATACATCGCACCGATTAAGTAGATCTCATAATCACCTGTGAAGAGATCAAGATCTGTAATATTTGCGCCGTTAGCATCAACCACACAGTTATGACAGAACTCTTCCTGTCCAGCCCAGCCCCAACTGGTGAAGATGCGCCCGTCCACAGTCCACTGAACGCCGAACACCTGACCGTTGTCGGTGATTTGGATCCTGTTGCTACCATCGACACTCATCACGAACACATTCCAATTCCCGTCATCGCCCGAGAGCCAGGCGATCTGGCTGCCATCCGGTGACCAGGGTGGCCGGAAATCACCCGCCGGGTTGTTGGTGAGATTGATCAGGTTGCTGCCGTCCGGGGCCATCGAATAGACTTCCAGATTGCCATCCCGATCCGAGTCGAAAGCGATCGTGCAGGCCACGGGCAGGGAAGTTGCAGTTGGAGTGCGTTCCGAAGTTAGGGCAGG
>CAZRCR010000045.1:4487-6702 GCA_964598615.1 uncultured Anaerolinea sp. | reverse complement strand
TTTTAACTGCCTTTTAGATGATTACTAATTCTGAAGAATATGCTCTTGATAACCAATGGCCTTTTGGTGGTCATTATTGGCACATTGTACAAGTCTCTTCTTTTCCTGTACAACGGGGATTGCTTGATAGCGAATATTTTCCCAAATCTGAGAACATCGGAAGACCAGCAAGGAGCTTGTGGCGCTCTGGAACGAAGCCCATCCCGACAACCTAGTGGAATAAGAACTTCTCTTCCCCGAAAAAACCCTCCCGCAGTTCCCTGCGGGAGGGTTGCTGTTTATTGCCTTGGTGGTTGTTGGATTTGGTCAGCCACTTTTTTGCCGTCTTTTTCCAGTCGTTCGGTGACAAGGTGCACGATCTCCTCGAAGCCGTCGAAGGCGGAGCCGATGGTCAATTTTTCTCCAGATTCGGGGATCAGATTCAGGAACGGACCGGCGGGCAGCCCGGTCAATGTGGCTTCTTTAACATCTTGCCATGCGATGTGCTTATTTCTTCCCGGCGTTTTCTGGCTGGTTTGCTCCACACCGGTCTCGGTGATGGATACCACCAGGTCATTGGAGTTGATCTTCATCCACGTTAGGAAAGTACCGATTGCCAGTGGAACACCGCAGATCAGACTGAAGACCCCGGTGGTCAGCAAGTAGGCATCATCGTCCGCACCGAAGGTCAGGAATACCCCGCCCGCAGCCATCAGTATGCCGAGAATGAAAAGACCAATTGCCGACCGGCGGCCTTTTTCCATTGTCTTTTTTGAAAGTGTAAACGTTGTCATTTTTCAAGCTCCTCTTTGGGGATTAAGATGGGATATTCTCGATGACCACTTCCTTGCCACAGTGCTCGCAAGTGAACACGGCGGGGCGGTTCTTCACATCGTTCGTTTCCTTGCACGTAACACAACCGGCTCCGTTGACAAGGAAATCCGGCGGGTTGTAACTCAGGCCGGAGCGGTGGCGGTTCCCTTCGCCGCATTTCTGGCAGTTGAATTCCACATACCCCACATTCACCAGGCTGCTTTTCTGGCAATCCGGGCAGGGAATGCTGTGGAACCAGGATGTCTGGTTGCGGAGGCGCAAAAGTGTTTTCTCGAACGGTTCCTTCAATGCCCCGCCGAAGGGGATGAACCGGATCACAAGCAGGTACATACCGACAATGAGCATGGAGTAAAAGATCAAACCCGGGCACCAACCCAGTTCCCTGCCGCCGAAGATCAGCGCTGAGACTACCAGCATGAGCAGGCCAACACCCGACAGGATGAACTGGTTGCGAATGTAGACCTTTTGTCGCTGGTTGAGGTCTTTGGCGGTCAGGAGCTTAACCCGGTCACTTTTTTGCCGGACCGCCTGCCAGGCTTCGAGCACCCAGTTGGTCTTGCAGTTGAGCAACTCCCCATTCGGACCCACCTGGGCGGCAGGCGCCAGCGGCTCGCTTTCGGCCCTTTCCCCTTTCAGGAACCGTTCGCCGGCAGGCGCAAGCCCCCTGGCTGTGGACAGCGTGAATTTTTTCTCGATGTCTGCCAGCACTTTCTCATCGTTGCTTTCCAGGGCGATACAGTAGGCGTTCTGCCCGCCGGAAAGCGTGGCGCGCATGTCGCCATCATATAGGACCGCGCCGGGTATTTTGCGCGTGTCCATTGTCTCAAAGAAGCCTTTGTAGGCTTCGTAGCCGTATAGTCCGCCCCCTAATTCTTCGATGTTGAACAGGATGCCAAGTTTTGCCATATTTCCTCCTTGGGTCTGGAACGTTATCCCTTCGCAATATGCGAAAGGTGATGCGCTATTCCTTTGTGTTGCCTGACATACGCTGTTTTTTTATTCCCGGCTACCAGTAATTGATGTACATTTGACTCCTTTATTTTATCACTGCGTCTGGCCACTGACGGGGGTTCCAGACAGGCTGCACGATGTGCCGCTTTAAATGCCCGGTTTGACGCCTCTTACCATGGGCGTTATACTACTGGCGCCAATCTTCATAGTTGAGACTGCATTGAGGAGTACGTCATGAAACGCCGAGCCGCACGCTTATCCCTATTCTTGGCAATTTTGCTGACCGGGTTATTGATCCTTGTTCTTGTTGGGTGCACTACCCCCACGGCTGTTCCTGCAGAAACGCCCCCTGTTATCTACCAATTGGATTTTGAAGACCCCGAAGCCTTCTCCGGCTGGCATGTCGGCGGTCCCGGCACGGATTTTCTCTGGCTCGAAAACACACAGAATG
>CAZRCR010000045.1:2590-4387 GCA_964598615.1 uncultured Anaerolinea sp. | reverse complement strand
GAAGGCGACTCGGATGCCATCCTGCCAGACGTGAACCGTCTCACCGCTCGTTGCGAGGGTGCGAACCTAACCCTGCTGGTCAACGGCATGGAAGCCGGTTCCGCCGTTGACCGCGACATCCTCGCTGGCGGCATCAGCCTGGGCTACAACACCTTCGCGGCTGGTTCCGGCAGTTTCGACAACCTGCTCGTGCTGGATCTGACGCCCGCCATCCCCACCGTGACGCAGGATACCGGTCAGACCGTGTTGTACGCCGAGAACTTCGACGATCCGTCCACGCTCACCGGCTGGGATGTGAAAAATGGACAGGCCGAAGTGAAGGACGGCGTCTATTCCCTAATCGCGCAGAACGGCAACACGGCTACCTTCAAGAGAGACCAGACCTTTACCGATACCACTCTGACCGTCGATCTGGAATTCCTTGGCCCCGACCCTGCCACGGTTAGCGTTATTTGTCGCAACGGCGACGGGGGCTACTCGTTTTCGCTTTCCAGCGATGGGCATTGGAACATAGACAGCTCCACTCGGAAGCTTGCCAGCGGGGATACATCGAACCTGGTGACGGGCGTCAACCGGCTGACGGTCTCCTGTATCGGCAGTCAGTTCACTTTCTCCCTCAATGGCGCGGAACTCGGCTCGGTTCAGGATGGCGATTTTCCTCAGGGCGAAATCGGGTTCACGCTGGCTTCGGATGGACAGGCGGAAGTCGCTTTCGACAACCTGACCGTCAGCGGGTCAGCCGCTCCAACTATGGAAGTTACCCCAACATCGACCCCGTCTCTCGCCCCAAGCCCAACGCTCACTACCACGCCCACGCTGCGTCCCACGCTCATCCCCACCGGGAAACAGGTCCTTTACCAGACCGATTTCGAGAATGACGACGCCAGCCTGGCGCAGTGGCGCACCTTTGCCTATTCCTTCCAATCCGGCACGTTGGGAACGGAAGGGTACGAGACACTCACCAATACGAGTCTGTATCGCTTCGTGGCTTCGGAGATCAACCAACGCATGTTCGCCATCTACGACACGGACCTGGGGGCGGATGTGGATATTTCCCTGCACGCATCGGTGGTTCCCGGCGGTAGTGTGGGGTTGGTCTGTCGCTACAGCGAAGCGGGCTGGTACCAGTTCCTGGTGGAGCCGAATGGCAAGTGGAGCGTGCGCCTGGCGCAATACGATCCTGCCGGGCAGTTGCATTTCCGCGAAGCGGCTTCCGGCACCTACTGGCCGGGTCCCAGCCTGGACCTGCGCGCCGAATGCAAGAGCGATACGCTCAATTTCTACATCGACGGCGTACAGCAGGCCATGCTGCACGACAGTACTTTTACGGCGGGTAAGGTTGGGATGCTGAGCTGGAGCTTCGAGCAATCCGGACAGACCGCCATGATCGAACGTTTTGCCGTCCGCCGCGCTTCCTGGAGTGAATCGAACATCCCTGGCCCGGCAGCCACACCCGGCCCGGACGATATTCTCTACACCACCGATTTTGGGAATCTGGATGCTCTGTCACAGTACTGGTACAAATATACGCGGGTCGAAGCGCTGGGGCCGGGTTCATGGCGCAGCACCAACTATTACATCAACGATTTCGATCCCGGCACCGGCAACGTGGAGATCAGCACAGACGTAGCTGGCGGTTCTTTGACTCGCAGCCTGATCTGTCGCTACTCCCCGGACGGGTGGTACGAGGCGGGTCTCGGTCACCAGCCTGCCGGAGCTTATCTTGGGCTGGCGCGCATCGAACACGATGCAAACGGGCAACTGGCGACAACCTGGCTTGCCTCGAGGTTCGTGGAT
>CAZRCR010000045.1:0-2490 GCA_964598615.1 uncultured Anaerolinea sp. | reverse complement strand
ACACGATGCAAACGGGCAACTGGCGACAACCTGGCTTGCCTCGAGGTTCGTGGATGCTGCCGATGTATCCAAATTGACCCTGACATGCGCCGGGAGCCAACTTCTTGTGTCGGTGAACAACGAGCCATTTGTTTATGCAGAAGACGCCCTCTGGCAAACCGGGCGATATGGTTTCGCTTACATCGGCAGTACATCCATTACCCCGCGGTCCGCGTTTACCAGTTACACCGTCCGCGCCGCTGACCGGGCATCTGTCCAGCCCGGTGACACGATCCTCGCGATCGTTTCCGGTACGGCGCAGGAAATTATCACGGATTGGAATATGAACTCCAGTGATGACCGGTTGACGGTCCAGGATGATTCCATCCTGTTGACGTTGCCTCCCAACATCGGGATTGGTCTTTCCAACGGAATCCCTGCAGAAGATACAGAGTTAACAGTTGATCTGGAATTCAAAGGTGAGAGTGGCATTCATTTCGATTGTCGGTCGGAAAGTGTTGCCCCCATATCTGCCCAGATTTGGAGTAATGGAGATTGGGGTATCATGGCCAATGGTCAGGTATTGGCATCCGGAAATTCCGCCGATATCCATCCGGGGCAGAACCTGTTTACTGTGCGTTGTGCTGGCAACCAGGTGACCTTGATCGCTAACGAAGAAGTCGTGTCGACAACGGAATTACTCTCCTATAGACCCACGAGTGGGCAAACCGGTATGTTTGTCGAAAATAACTTTTCCGTTCAATTGAACAGCATCACTTTCAAAGTATTGCAGCCTTCGACCTCCCCTCTTTTTGCAACTGTGTTGCCTAACCAGGTCTCCTTGCCAGTTCATGATGAGCCGGGAGCAGCAATCTATACATGGAATACCTGGGATTTTCTTGGTGTGGCAGGCCATAAGGACAGGGCTTGGGTATGGGTTCTGTGGCACGAAGAAGGACCCAGTGAGCAAAGCAACCAGATTATTGTCACGCCAACCGAAGGCCTGAATGTGTGGACTTATCGCGACCAAGACCTGTATGACCTGCCGCTGGAAGTGAGCGCCGATGTGACCTTTGGCAGTTCTTCGGGCGGGATCGGGCTGATGTGCCGCTACACCCAGTTGGGGCGTTACGAGTTCCTGGTCCAGCCGGATGGGAAGTGGTTTATCCGCCGCAACACATCAGATTGGTACGCGCCGAGTGCATCCAGGATCACGGTCCTGGCGCAAGGCACTTCCGATGCGATCCAACCGGGTGCGAACCAGTTGACCGTCACCTGTTCCGGAAACGAACTGGTCTTCACTGCCAACGGCACGGAACTCGGCCGCGTGCAGGATGACCTGTATCCCGAAGGGCAGGTGGGCATTTTCTTTGAGCCTTATACTGCGGGGAGTTTTACCAACTTGAGCATCTGGCGAGGCGAATAGCTGGAGATCTCGCGAACCAAAAAGCAGCGCTTAAGCGCTGCTTTTTTATATCTACCCGGGCAGGCTATCCTGCCGGTTCGTCTTTGTTTTCCTTGGCTTCTGACTTCTCGTCTTCAGGTTTCTTTTCTTCACCCTGTAAGCCCTGCTTGAACGAACGGATTCCGCCGCCCAGTTCCTTGGCGATTTTACCGATACGTCCCACGCCAAACAGCAGGAGGATGATCACCAAAATAACGATCCATTCCATACCACGAGGAAGACCCATATGTTTCTCCTTTACCCGGATAACCCGGAAATATTGTAAATTCTATCCAGCAACACTTATTCTACACCGATAATGCCAGGCCGGGGAACATTATTCTTCTATTTCATCTTTCTTCTTCCGGCCTATGTTCGCAATCCAACTCAAACCGATGCTCAAAAAATACAATACGATCATCGGCGCCATCACCAAACCCATGTTTACCGGATCAACGGTCGGTGTAATAGCCGCTGCCACAATTGCGATGATGACCACGGCCACCCGCCAATACTTTAGCAACGCGCCCGGCTTGACCAATCCCATCAGGCTGAGCACATAAATCACCAACGGGAACTCGAACGCTACACCGATCCAAAACAGCAACCCGGTCACGAAATTGATGTAAGAGGAAATTCTGGGAATGGTTTGAATGCCCATGAAATTTAGCAGGAATGGCAACGCTGTGGGCAGCATCAAATAATAAGAAAATGCTATTCCGCCAATGAAGAACACTCCCACCAATGGGATCCCAATCAGCCCCATCTTGCGCGCTCTCGGGCGAAGTCCCGGAGCGGCAAAAAGCCACAACTCGAAAGCAATGTAAGGTGAAGCTACGGCAATCGCTCCAAACAATGCCACACGCATAAAAACGCCAATGGTTTCGGTTACATCAATAGCCTGCAGGGTATCCAACCCGCCGATTGGCTGTGCCAGAAAATCCACCACTTGCTGAGTAAAGGCAAACATGGCGACAGAGCACAAAGCCAGAACAACCAGGATGCGAAACAGGTGCCGGCGCAAGGCGTTGAAATGCTCCAACAAAGCCATCGGCTGCTGTACTGTG
>CAZRCR010000044.1:0-8889 GCA_964598615.1 uncultured Anaerolinea sp. | reverse complement strand
CCAGCCCGCGCACCTGGTGTCCCTCACGGGAAAGTTGGTTGGCAAGCGCCGAGCCAAGGAATCCGGCCGCGCCTGTGACGAGAAAGTTCATAACAGCAACTAGCCTTTAGGGTTGACTTGCAGTGGAGTGGAAACTGAAAAGATTATAGCACGGGGAATCAAAAAGGACACGCGTGTGCGTATCCTTGAGAATCATTCTGGTTGACCGGTTATACGCTTGGCTTGACCACGCTTCGATTCACACACCCGCTCCAGACCTCCTGCGGGTAGATGATCTGGTTCGCTCCGGGGAGCGTCTCGATGGACAGGCCGGTGTTCAGGTCGATGCCATTGCGCCGGTAAGCCTTGTAGATCAACTGGCTGCAATAGTAGGCGTCTTCGCGGTCAGGGTCGAGGAAGTTCAGGTTATAGGGCTTGCCCAGTTGGGTCAACAGGAAGTCGGCCACGTTGAGGCGGATATGTTCCTGTTCCTCGGGCAACAGTCCGCGCCCTTCAAGGGGGTAGGCCACACCGACGATCTCATCCAGCAGGAGACCGCGCTGTAGCACCATTTTCTCCGAGTCCCAGCGCCCGCCCTCGGGGATGTCGAACAGGGTCACGCCGCGCGCTCCGGATTCCACGCACCGGCCTCCGGGTCCGAGATAGACCGCCACGTGGTCCACGTCACCCGGCACGAGGCGGCCAATGAAACGCCAGAACTCGCCCGGCAGGATGTCGGGTTTGCCGTTTTTGGTGCAGATCACATCGCCTGTCTGCAGGGGAAGTCCTTCGAGGGTATACGCGTGGATCATGACAACTCTCCGTATGAATTATACGGCAGAAAAAACAGATAGGTTGCAAAAAACCCGCCTCGGGGAGGCGGGTTTCGGTTTGCTTATTTGCCGAGTTCCTTTTTGGCGTGTTCAGCACCTTTGTTGATGGCTTCCACGTTCTTCGGCAGGAGATGCTTGTGCCGGCCCGGCATGTGGGCGTTGAGCGCCGCTTCCAGGTCTGCAACACTGAGAGTGGGGAGCGCCGTCATCAGGGCGCCGATGGCGACCATGTTCGCCAGGCGGGGATTGCCGATCTGCTCGGCGATGTCGTTGCATGGCACCATCACCACGGTGATGTCGGTACGTTTGGCCTTGCGGTCAACCATCGATTCGTTGACGACCAGCACGCCGCCAGGTTTGATCATCGGCTCGTACTTGTCGAGCGAGGGCAGGTTCATGGCGAGGACGCCATCGGGATTCTTGACCACGGGCGAACCGATCTCTTCGTCCGCGATGACGACGGTGCAGTTGGCCGTCCCGCCGCGCATTTCTGGACCGTAGGACGGGATCCACGTAACTTGTTTCCCGGCGTCCATGGCGGCGTAGGAAATGATCTGCCCGGCGAACATGATGCCTTGTCCGCCAAAACCGGAGAGGATGAACTCTTTCTGCATGGGTGCCTTCCCTAAATCTTCGCCGCCGTAACGGACGGGGCGACCTTGTAATCACCGAGCGGATAGAACGGGATCATATGCTCTTCCAGCCACTTGAGGGACTCAACCGGGGTCAGGTTCCAGTTGGACGGGCAGGTAGAGAGCAGTTCCACGAGCGAGAAGCCCAGGCCGCGCGCCTGTACTTCGAAGGCGGTGCGGATGGCCTTCTTGGCGGTGCGGATGTTCTTCGGATCGTGCAGCGAGCGGCGGACAACGTAACCGGCACCGTCGAGCGTGGCCAGCATTTCGGCCATGCGGATCGGGTAGCCCTGGGTTTCCACGTCACGCCCATTGGGCGAGGAGGAGGTCTTCATGCCGGGCAAGGTGGTGGGAGCCATCTGGCCGCCGGTCATGCCATAGTTGGCATTATTGATGAAGATGACGGTGATGTTCTCACCACGCGCCGCAGCGTGGACGATCTCGCCCATGCCGATGGAAGCCAGGTCGCCATCACCCTGATAGGTGAAGACAATGTTATTCGGCAAAACACGCTTGATGCCGGTGGCCATGGCCGGGGCACGTCCATGCGGGGCTTCGACAAAGTCACAGTCGAAATAGTTGTAAGCGAACACGGCGCAACCTACCGGCGCAACACCGATAGTGCGATTGGTCAGGCCCATCTCGTCGAGCACTTCCGCCACGAGGCGGTGCGCCACACCATGGGTGCAGCCGGGGCAGTAGTGGGTGGGGGCATCGGTGAACGCGTCGGGGCGTTCGTAAACCAAGTTTTCAGGGGTAATCGTAGCCATGTGTACCTCTATTTCACCACAGCAGCCATGCGCTGCGCCCAGGAATGGACCGGGTTCTCATCCATCTTGAAGCCACCTTTGGCCACGCGCTGGATCTCGCCCAGGATCTCATCCGGGAACGGGACCACGCCGCCAAGGCGTCCGTAGAACTCGATCGGGATGCGTCCATTTACCGCCAGGCGGACATCGTCCAGCATCTGGCCGGTGTTCATTTCAACCACGAGGAAGGACTTGGCCTTGTTGGCCAGTTCGGCCACACGTTTATACGGGTACGGACTGACCGTGACCGGGCGGAACAGGCCAACCTTGATGCCCTGTTCACGGGCAGCGCGCACAGCAGAGAGCGCCACGCGCCCGGCGGTGCCGAAGCCAATGACCACGATCTCGGCGTCGTCAAGGAAGTATTCCTTATAGCGCAGTTCGTTGGCCTGGATCTCTTACCAACGCTTGAGCAGACGAAGGTTGGTCTTCTCTTCCTCGAGCGGTTCGAGGTAAATGGAGGTCAGGATACGGCGTTCGCGGTCCTTGGCACCGTTGGTGGCCCAGGGGAAATTCTGACGTTTGACTTCGCGCATCTCGGGCAGTTGGATCGGTTCCATCATCTGGCCGATGGACCCGTCGATCAGCAGGCAGGCGATCGTCAGGTATTTCTCGGCCAAGTCGAAGGCGACCGGCATCAGGTCCACGGTTTCCTGGACCGAAGCAGGAGCCAGCACGATGGGATGATAGTCACCGTGGCCGCCGCCTTTGCAGATCTGGTTGTAGTCACCCTGCGAGGGGGCGATGTTACCGAGGCCCGGCCCGCCGCGCATGACGTTGACCAGCACCATCGGAATCTCGGTCCCGGCGATGTAAGAGAGACCTTCCATCATCAGGCTGATGCCCGGGCTGGAGGAAGAGCTCATCACGCGGGCGCCGGTGCAGGCCGCGCCGTAGACCATGTTGATGGCGCCCAGTTCCGCCTCGGCCTGCACAAAGGCGCGGCCCACTTCGGGCATACGGCGGGAGAGCCATTCGAGGATTTCGTTCTGAGGAGTGATGGGATAACCGAAATACGCCTCCAGTCCAACCCGGATGGCGGCTTCGGCGATCGCCTGGTTGCCTTCCCAAAGTTCACGAGCCATTCCTAACCTCCTGCCGCTGCGGCTTGCGCCGGGGATTTTGTCACTTCACGATAAACCGTGATGGCCGCGTCCGGGCAGACCAGGGCGCAGATGGCGCACCCGGTGCAGCCGTCCTTATAGACGTGCGCCGGATGGTAACCCTTGGATGTGAGACGCTCTTTATCGAGCGCCATCACTTGGGGTGGGCAGGCAGCGATGCAAAGTTCACAGCCCTTGCAGTACAGGTCGTTTACTTCTATCCAACCTTTTGCTGGCATTCAAAAGCCTCCTGAAAGAATATGTGAGAAGTCGGACAAGATTAGGCGGATTTTCATCCGCCAGTCTGATTATGTTCTTTTCCCACAATGAGGTGTAGTGCCATGCGTCATTTTCATGGAATACAAAACTCCTCATCTGAATGGTACAAGTACGGAAGGAAGTGAATCGAATGTCACGCGGCAAAGCAATCCGTTGACACACCAGCCGCGGATGGTTAGAATGAATTCGAAGGATCATCCTGTGCTCTCCGGAAGGTCATCATGTCTGGAACCACTATTCCTTACCAGATCGTCCTTTTTACGCACCAGCATTCCATCAGCGGGGGCATCTTCCTGCACGAACAACGTCTCTCCGATTTCCTGAACGACCGGCGTGACACCAATGTGGTCCTGCGTAATGCCAGCGTGGCCCGGCTGGAAAACCCGGCTCGTGTCCTGGAGAGAACGCTCTATTCCGTGATCCCCAAAGACGGGATCGTGATCGCCTTCGAACCGCCGCAGAAAGCTGCCCCGCCCCATCGCGGGTTCATCAAGTACCCCAAGAAAAAGTACGAGGTTTTCATGATCCTGGATGGGATGGAGGTGCGCGGCAACCTGCATGTGCAGGGTTCGCTCGACCTACTCCACGTGCAAACCGACACCGCCCATTCCTTCCTGCCGATCACCGATGCCACCGTTAGCATCGAAGCCAACCCCAACTTCCTGCTCAAGCGGGAAGCCATCATCATCAACACGCAGCGCATCCGTTTCGTCGGCGAGGTCCAACCGAAAGTCTCACCGAGCGAACCAAGAACCCAACCACCTACTGGAGACCAATAGAATGCCCACTCCCGTCATCATCGACGCCATCCGCACCCCCATCGGCGCGCTGGGCGGTGCACTTTCTGCCGTCCGCCCGGACGATCTCGCCGCGCACGTCATCAAGACCATCGTCGAACGCAACCACCTCGACCCGGCACTCGTGGAGGAAGTCTACCTCGGCTGCGCCAACCAGGCCGGGGAGGATAACCGCAACATAGCGCGTATGGCTCTCCTGCTGGCCGGACTACCCGTCGCCGTCGGCGGCGTGACCGTGAACCGTTTGTGCGCTTCCGGTCTGAACGCAGTCAACCAGGCAGCGCGTGCCATCCGCTCCGGCGAAGGCGACGTGTTCATCGCCGGGGGTGTCGAGTCCATGAGCCGCGCTCCCTACTCCTTCCCCAAGGCAGAGACCGGCTTCCCGTTCGGCAACCTGACCGCCTACGACACCGCCCTGGGCTGGCGTTATCCCAACCCGAAAATGAAAGAACTGTACGGGATCGAGCAAATGGGCGAAACTGCCGAGAACATCGCCGACCTGAAACCGCACATTACCCGCCAGATGCAAGATGAGTTCTCCGTCCGTTCGCACCAGCACGCCATTGCCGCCATCGATTCCGGAAAATTCGCCGAGGAGATCATCCCGGTGACCATTCCCCAGCGCAAAGGCGATCCCAAGATCGTGGACACTGACGAGCGTCCACGCCGCGATACATCGCTGGAAAGCCTCGCCAAGCTGAAGGCATCCTTCCGCGAAGGCGGCACCGTCACCGCCGGGAACTCATCCGGGCTAAATGATGGGGCCGCCGCGCTGCTCGTAATGAGCGAGGAAAAAGCGAAGGAACTCGGGCTAAAGCCGATGGCCCGCATTCTTTCGTCCGCCGCGGCAGGCGTCCCGCCGCGCACGATGGGGCTGGGTCCTGTCCCAGCCACGCAAAAGGCCATCAGCCGCGCCGGTCTGGCCCTGCAAGATATCGGCCTGGTGGAACTCAACGAAGCCTTCGCCATCCAATCCCTGGGCGTGATCGAAGACCTGGCTCTCGACCCGGAGATCGTCAATGTCAACGGCGGAGCCATCGCCCTCGGTCATCCGCTGGGCTGCTCCGGGGCGCGCATCCTGACCACGCTCCTGCACGAGATGAAACGCCGCGGTAACGTAAAGTACGGGCTGGCAACGCTGTGCGTGGGCGTCGGGCAAGGCGAAGCAACCGTTGTAGAAATACTTTATTAATCCCCGGCATTGAATCTATAACCAACAGGCCACGCATGTACGTGGCCTGTTTTATCCCTGATAACAAAGAATCCGTTCCCGCCAAACAAGGCGGGTTTCAATTCGATGATAGAATCTCGATCTACAATTCTGTTCTACTCCGGGTAAATATGAAAATCAAAATCTGGCTTAGTCTTTCATTGGCATTGATCCTCACATTTTCAAGCAGTTGTACATCAGCCTCGCCGGATGAGTCTGTCAATGACCCGGCGCTTATTGTATCCACAGCCATATCCCGTCCTACTTCAACTATCAACCCTAACTTCACTCCCCCAGTACTTACAACAGCAACCAAACGCCCATCGGAAACACCGGGGCCTACCAATACACCGCTTATCCTCACCACCGCTACCCTGCACCCTACGGCCACTTTCCTTCCACCAGTCTTTTCTGATTCTCATTTCGTTCCAGACCATGACTTTGTTCCTGCTTATACGAACGAGGATACGGTTAACGAAATTGCATTTTCACCGGATGGGCGCACGTTCGTAACCGTGGGCAGCCTTATGGTGATCTGGGATCAAGCCACCGGCATCAAGTTGCTGGCGCAACAGGATTGCAATACGATTTATCGCAGCGTTGCCTACTCACTGGATGGCAAACTCATTGCCGCTGGCACCGGAGATAGCACGGTTTTGATCTATGATGCTGATAACGGCACGTTGCTCCAGACCCTTGATGCGAAATCTGGCATCGTACTATCGGTTGCATTTTCGCCCAACGGGAGCACACTGGCCAGCGGGCAAATTGCCGGGAACATTGTTCTTTGGGATGTCGCCAGCGGCGACCGTTTAGGCACACTTTATGGCCACACCTCAGATGTAAACAGCCTTGCCTTTTCCCCAGACGGAACCCTTCTTGCCAGCGGCTCAACTGACGATTCCATTGTCATCTGGGATACTGCCACCTGGCAAAAAAAACACACGCTGAACGGTCATACATTTTCTGTATTCAGCGTTGTTTTCACCCCGGACGGCAGCACGCTGATCAGCGGTGCGAGGGATGGACTGATCAACCTGTGGGATGTTGACACCGGAGAAATAATCGCCACCCTGGACGGAAATTCTCCAGACATCAGAAATATAGCTATTACCCAAGACGGGACAATACTCGCCAGCAGTTCCTTTCCTGGAAAGATCGTTATCTGGGATCTTGCCAACAGGTCAATCTTGCAAACTCTCCAGACAGAACAGGGGTGGGCAGGACTGGCGTTCTCTCCCGATGGACGCACGCTTATTAGCAGCGATTTTACTACCGGCATCTTTATCTGGAAGTCCGATCAGTAATCATCAAAGTCAGTTGTTTTGAAATTGCATCATTTGTCTATCTTGCAACATGGGTCAAGCATCATGGATCTAGCGTCAGGATTCGCCCAATCCCAATCACGGCTCGATCTTCATCCATATTTTGGAACAAGTACCCATCCATTCCAACACTCTGGAACTGGTGAACAATAGGGTCACTCGGAGTATCCTGGTTTTTGTAAACACTAATATGACGGACACTGGCTCCATTGGAAATCGACTCGATCACCCCGGTTCCTTCCGGAGCACCCAAGCCTTTGAATAAAATCACCGCCACCGTGATGAAGGGGATTTTCTCTCCCGGATAAGCTATAGAGATTATCGGCACCGGGTAAATGGTTCCCTGGTGGGTAAAATAGAAAAACTTCGCTCCCACGATAGGATTAGCTGCCTCAAAACCGGTATTAAAATCGACTGCATCCCAATCTTCATAAGGTTCAAAAGTTACCGTTGTGAAATTTATTCCCCGGTTTCCCAAAGGCCCTAATGCAGAAATCAGGCTTTCATTCCACCACGTATTGAACCCTTCAATATCGCTCAATGGGTCAGGTGAACGTTGAAATTCATCCGCATGCTCACTGAGATACCAAGAACTTTCAGGGAAATTTTGAAGTTTCTCCATATCAATAGCAACCTGTGCTTGCGTGACCATATCTGCAGATGATTGTTCTCCCCGGAGATCCACGCTGGCAACAACCTGTCCTTGCGCGTCAACCCGGACAAACTTTCCATCCTGCACCCTGAGCCACTCTCGTTCCTCTCCGCTTGCCAGCAATAGCGGGGAATAAAGTAGATCTAGGCTGCCTTGGCAGGCAGTGGTGGGCGGATTTAACCATTCCCCGTTGCTTACAGGGGTTGCATAAAGCGCTCCTCCGGTATCGATCACAACCAAACTCTCCGTTGGGTTCTCTGGGTCATCAAACACGATCCCCCAGTACATTTCTACAGTCGGGTCAAACGGTGGGTTATCACACTGGATCCAGTAATCCAGCCAGCCTTGGATCCGTTCACCTTGAATTAAAGAATCATAGCTTTCGTAAAATACCTGCTGATGAGGAGGAAGCGCGATCACCGGCGGGTAAATATTGTAGACTGCTATTTGTGTGGGTTGGGCTGTTGGGCTGGGCAACACGGTTGGCGTAGTAGATGTGCACGCAGGCAGTGCTAGCAAGAATAAAAAAACGAGCAATGTAAAACGAGTTTTCATAAAATTCCTTTTTTGATAACGGCATCGAGTTTTAATTATACTATTCGCAACTTCAAACAGCGTAGAACAAACTTGAAGCTTCCCTGGCACTGTTTTCGTCTCCCCCAATGCCCCCTGCTTCCCCCTACCCTTCCGGACACAGAGGGCTTAGAATTCTCATGAAATTTATCCGATTTGAAGGAGGCTTATGAAACGTCTTGCCATTCCCCTTATCTTGCTCGCAGCAGCCATGATGGCCTGCAACCTGCAAGCCACGGTTACCCCTGCTCCCACGGAAATCGCGGCGACCGAGATCCCAACAATTCCCCCCACCGAAGAAGGCGTTACCGCCATTCCCCTCCCGGCAGGCCTGCCCGTGGTGGATGCTCCCGCGCTGATCTTCGTCGACTTCCAGGACGCATCCAACGGATGGGGGCTCGCCTCCGCCGGTAGCGGGTCCGTGATGCGCTCCGAAGACAGCGGCATCACCTGGGTGAACGTCACGCCGCCCGGCCTGACAGAGGTCGGCTACGCCACCCGACTGTCCATCCTGGATGTGAACAACGTCTGGGTGCAGGTCCCGAATGCAGACTTTGTCAGCAGCACGCTCTACCGCACCACCGATGGCGGGGCCACCTGGACCTCGAACCCGGTTCCCTTCGGCGGAGCCGAGATACAGTTCCTGGATTCAAATACTGGCCGCGCCATGGCTGACCTCGGCGCCGGAGCCGGGTCT
>CAZRCR010000043.1:3066-8902 GCA_964598615.1 uncultured Anaerolinea sp. | reverse complement strand
GCTGGCGCCCGTGGTGCCACTGGGTACCCGGATGTTTTTCGGCAAGAAGGGCGGTCGCTTCCTCGCCTGGGAGCATGACCCGGAGCAGATGGCGCTGCCGATGGGCCGGGAGGATGTGAACGTGGTATCCGGCGGACGGTCGGCAGAGGGGCATGATGCGAGGAGTCAAGGCTAAGGCTATCAGATTGTTGGTGTATGGTGATTGGGCCGTGCCCCGGACGCGGTTGTATCGGTCTGTGAACGGGGTGCGGCACAGTCAGGGGTTTCGGTTGAAGTATCTGAGGCTGAAGGATTATTTCAAGTAGAGGAGGGAGCATGCTGAAAGCGTTTGTGGAGAAGGTTATTGATTTGGCGAAGATTGAATATATCCGGGATGAGGCCGGACGGGAATATACCTCGAAGAGGTTGATACCCGTGCCCGAGCCTGCGCCGCCGGTGCTTCTGGTGGATACGCTCCGGGGTCTGGAGGATTATCTGCGGAGCGGGTTCGATGAGGAGGAGATCCGGCATGCGCTCCCGGATGAGGCGGAAGGTGGCGCCTTGCCGGATTGCCAGGCACTGAGGGTCGCGCTGCATGTGAAGTCTCCTCATGTGGTTGATGCGTTTTTGCCTGTCAGTGAACCGTGGAAGGAGCGCGTGGTTGTGGCAAGCGCCCAGTGGGGCCGTACGCCGTTTCCGTTCGGGCAGTGGATGGACCAGGAGAATTTCCTGATAAAGCTGCAGACGATGTTTGTGCGGCAGAACCACACAGAGGAAGTTAACGACTGGCAGAAGGTGATGGATGTTGCGGCGAAGATTGTATGCGAGGACCGGGCGGAGATTGTCGACAACGGCATTGCCCAGGCGGTGACGGTATCAAGGGGTGTGAAGAAAGAGAGCGGCGTTATCTTGCCGAATCCGGTGATTCTCCGGCCGGTGCGGACGTTCACCGAGGTTGAGCAGCCCGCGAGCCCGTTCGTGTTCAGGATGCGGAGCGATCCGGTGGCGCTGTCGCTGCACGAGGCGGACATGGGCGCGTGGGAGATGGAAGCAAAGCAGAGTATCAAGGCGTACCTGGAAGGTGAGTTGCCGGGGGTGCCGGTGTTTGTGTAAAGGCAGGTGCGAGGTGCGAGGTTAGGGGTGCGAGGAAAAACAATATAAGGTTTGTTGTGGGGCCGGCGGGTCCTCCATCTCGCCGGCCGTTTTTTCAAGGAGAGTGCTCATGGGAAACAGCGAGGGGTATGTGACGCATCCCTGCCAGGGGTGCGAGGCGGGATACATCGGTTGTGAAATGTCGTGCCGGATGCTGGAGAAGTGGAACCTGAAGCACATGGGGGATGTTGGCGATGGAAACGTGCCCTGAGTGTGGAACGGAATTGCGGCATGAGGGCGGGTGCTGTACCTGTCCTGTGTGCGGGTGGAGTTGGTGCGGGTGTCAATGACCGAGGGCCTGCTGACAATGGCCGTTGTGACCATCAGGAGCCGGTACGGGAGAGAGGTGGATATAACCGATGACCCGGCCGAGCGAGCGCGGAGAGTTGCCGCGGGCCGGATCGTCGTGTCGAGTCGGGAGGTGGAGGCGCTGAAGGGCGCTCCCGCCCAAGCGGTGGTAATGGCAATGGACATGAAAAAACGATTTCGCGGGGCCGAGGTGGAGAGCCTCGGCCCGAGCAGTGGGCCGTATCCGTGGGACGGGGTGGATTTGGCTCGGGTGTCTGGGGAGCCTGAGCAGCAAGAGAAAAAGTGGTGGTGAGGTGCATGGGGTGTTCCGTGCGAAGTCCCTCGCCCGTGGCTGAGTCACTGCCTTATGTGTATCGAAAAGTGTTTTAGCCATGCCGATGTAAAAATAGAAATGGATAAAAAGATTTTGGGCCAAGATTTTCGTACGGATCGCGGACTTCAGACGGTGCCGTTTAAAGACAGAAATGGCCAGGAATGCAGTCTACAACAAAGCAGCTTGGCCGATGCTTCTGCTATATGGCTTGGACCGAAGGGCCACCGGATGCATCTCGACAGATACAGAGTTGTTGCACTCATTATCGTGCTTGAGCAATGGATAAATAAAGGGGAGTTCCTATGAGGTACGGCGAAATTATAGATAAAGCCCGAACTGTGCGAAAGATGAGGGGGGTCTATTTCTTGCTTTACAAGGATGATATTGTATACGTCGGTCAAAGTGACAATATTATCTGTCGTGTCGGGCAGCATTTTGCTGATAAAGAGTTTGACTCGTACTCGTTTGTTGAGTGCAGTGCTGAGGAGATTGACCATTTAGAGGCCAGTTACATTCTGATGTTCAAGCCGAAATATAATGACTTCATACCGTGCCCAGAAAACCATTTGGTAACAGATAAGCAAAGAGTGGACGTTGTTGACTTTAAGCCAAACCATACTGAAATGCTGGCTGAGCTCAACCCGGCACAACTTGTGGACACAAAAAGAGCCGCAAGATTTATGGGGCTGAAAGAATCAACTCTTGAACAGTGGAGAGTCTATGGCAAAGGCCCTGAATTCGTGAAAATGGGACGATCTGTAAGATACAGGGTTAGAGATTTACAGCAGTACCTTGATACGCTGAGGGCTTACCCGAGCACAACAGCATACGGAGTGTAGTGATGAGCCGCTCGCGAAAAAAGCATCCAATTGTCAAGGTACCGGTAAACAAAAAGAAGTCCAAGAAAATTGCTGCCAAGAGAGTCAGGAAGCAAGATGATTTGGCTTCTGGTGGAGCTTTTAAGAAGGTGTCGGAATCGTGGGATATAACCGATTACAGGGTAGGGAAAAAGGATCTCTTGAAGCCAGATGCCGGTCATAAGAGAAAGCGGAAATAAGAGAAGGCCCAACGGGGTGACAGAACAGCGGCTTATCCGCTGCTTCTGGTTGGTTATGCTCCGGCATAGCCACACTCCTTGGCCTCCCTTCGGGGAGAGGAAAGGTGATGGAAATGGATACACACAAAAACAAAGAATTCGAAAGACTTGTGACAGGAGTCATCTATGACTTTATGGGGTGGCTATCAAGTAGACCCGATAAACTTGTACTGTCTAGTGCTGACAATGCCATACCTGCCGCTAACGCTGCACTTGAGTTCTTAACCCTGAGACAAATTGACTCAACTTGCGACGATATGATTCACGGGTGGCCTCTTCTACGGAATAACTTGAGAATAGAAGGGCCATGCAATTTGCCAAGGTAAAGAATGGTAGATGTGCCTATTAATAGATAGGAGGTAAAAATAGGCACCAATGATGCACCCAGAGTTTCATAGCTTTTTAGTTCGTAGTAAATTCTGATGACGATGCACAATAAAATAATTGTCGGGAAGGCCAGTGTGTATAAAAGGCATGTCCAGTTTGAAAATAGTGGGTACTTGTCGAGATACGACTTCCCTTCTCTTGTGAATGCTCGCGTCCCGTAATATTTAGTATTAATAAATTCCTCCAAGTAATGAATATAATCATATTGTCGTTCAATTTGTATGACAGTTTGATAATACTTGGAGGATAGGCCAAATAATAGGAACCAAAGCAATGTTGATAATAGATTAGGGCTCTTGTTGATAGTTAAGTCAAGTTGCTTTTTGGCTAGACCGCATAGTGCATTGTTGACCAACTCTGATGATGTGAATTGCAATGAGAAGAGTGCCAAAACAACCAATAGAGCGTAAAACAGCATGTCTCGCTGTTTTACGCTCGCAAGGTGAATATCGTATGTGTCTTTGTAGTGAGCGCAAAGGTTGTTAAACTTGGCGTCACTAAAAGAATGACTAGTGTTATTTCGCCGCATCATTCAAGGCCTTGATGATCGCTTCGGCAGTAAAGCTCATTGCCCAAGTCGTGCCAGAATTTAGAAGCTCGTCTGGGCTTACATAAGCTTTATCAAGCTTTACGCCTACTAATTTATTTTTATGCTCTTTACTTTTAGCAACCTCGTAATTTAGCCAGTTTTTGTATCCGATTTCTTTATGGTCCTTGTGTTGTTTATTGGCTTCTTTGCCGACAATTACGACGGTGTAATTAGCTTCATTGATTTTTTTGGATAGCACTTGCTTGACCACCGGGACTGACCAACTGTTGATTTCAGTTGAAGAAAGGTCGCTAAAATAAAAATCGAAGTTTGGATTAGCGTCCCATGCCTTAAGTAATGCCTTGTAATGTTTGTCGTTGTCGTAGTCAAAACTGACGAAAACTTTTTTCTTTGCCATTGTATTTTTCCTTTGTGTGGTTTTTGCGCCCCTCAAAGGCGCTCGATTCTCGGTTTTATTTTTCTTGCTGTATGACGGAGGTGGCTTTGACCTACCGGGGAGTCATCCCGGCCAGGTCGTAAGCCGGGTTATAAATTCTTCCCCCTTAGAAAGAAAAAGGGGTAATGCGAAAACCGTACACCCCTTAAATGAGATTCATGGGCAAGCCATTTCAGATAGTTTCTATTGTCGTGTGCATAATGGTTGGATCGAAGGTAATGGCTTGCACGGGAGGTCTGGTTATATGTTGAATGGGTGCGCCAATTTGCAATGGGAATGGGATGCCTTGTGGCATGATTATTTGCTGGGGAAGTTGCTGCTGAACCCCGTCTTCGTACACGAAAGAAACGTCAGCACCAGCGGGGAACAGGTTGGAGCGTATTTCGTGGACAAGTCCGTACTCTTGGGCTTCTTGTGGCGACAGTGTAGTTCTGGCGTTCATATTCCTAGTGACGGCACGACGTTCTTTTCCACAGGTTTCTGCGATCACGTTCGCGATGTTTTGATAGTCGATTTTCAAAGCCTTCAGCTTTTCTTCAATCCCTTTTTCTTCCAGTGTCAAAGGTCCTTGTATGTTCATACTGACCCCATGAATCAGGAATCGGGCATTAGGTACAGATATCCGAATGTCCCCAGCACAAAACATGACAACACCGATAGAGTCGACAGAACCGAAATTGTAGGTAATCACTTCGACAGGAGCACCTTTGAGGTAGTTGTATATTGAAAGGCCATGGAATACAGAGCCGCCGGGAGAGGATATCATCAGATGAAGTTTCGTTGTGCCCGTTGAAATTTTTTGGTCAACCACTCGCAACAGTTGGTTTGCTGACTGCGGTATTACTGGAGCCATAAAGCGAATGTACGAATCCATAATATTCCTCCCTTTGAGTGATTTAATTGAAATATTTACTTTTTATCATACTTTTTCAAGGTAAGCAATAGTGTGTAATAATTAATTTTTATAATTGCTTGAGTTGAGCGCGATTCTCGGCTCGAATGTTTTATTTTCCATCCTGGGAGCCGCGCTGGTCGATACAGGATCGACGCGAACGTGCGGTTTTGGAGCGAATGTGGATGGATTTAGGCGTTGGTGTGGCTCATAAAATCATGCAGGCGCATGCCGGTATATATTGGAGGTTGATTTGCTTTTTCCGCGAACAGTATTTGCTGATAGAAACACTCTCGTGCGGCAGTGGCTGCATTTGTTGTCAGAGGTCCTGGAGGTAGGAGCCGCGATGTTACAGGCCCGGCTGTCCGGCGACTGGAACCATGTGGCCGACGAGTTGGTGGATGTGCAACAGTCGGCTGATACGGCGCTCCACATCGCCATGGACCGGCACGGAGCGGACAGTTATGGAGCCTATACTAGGGTGGCTATCGGATGCAGACAGAGGGGATATTACCGAGAACGCCGCGATTTACCTGATAGAGGGGAACTCTAATGCCACGTCCCAAGAAAGCGACAGTCGAGTATTTTCCTCATACGACGAGCCACGGGAAAACCCTGTTCGTCATTGAGAGCCGATGGGGAAATGATGGATATGCGGCATGGTTCAAAATTCTGGAACAACTCGGTTTACAGGAGGGGCATAGCATCGACTGCCGGGACGA
>CAZRCR010000043.1:0-2966 GCA_964598615.1 uncultured Anaerolinea sp. | reverse complement strand
GCCCTTACTCTGCCCCTTCTGTGGACTGGAAAGGCCGAAGCTGTCAATCGGTGGGATGGTGGTCGGGAATGTCGCGGAACCGTGTGGTTGCGCGGAGGCTGTAGAGGTGAGGCGAGTGGCTGATGAGGAGTTGCGGCGTGCATGTGCGACAGAAGCGGCTGAAGCCGAGGAGAAACAGCGCAGGGCCTCAATAAATCGATGGATAGGAGGGCTGCCGGAGATGTTCAGGGAAGCGTCGTTTTCCGGGCTCCAGGTGCACGAGAAGAACCGTCACGCCGTTGAGGCTGCGAGGGTATATGCCGAAACGGTGCCTGAGCCTCGGGAGGGGCTGATATTCCTGGGGGAGCCCGGGAGGGGGAAGACACACCTGGCCGCGGCGGTGGCCGTGACTCGGATTCGTCGGGGTAAATCCGTGGTGTTCGGGACCGTGCCTGCACTGTTGGGGACGGTGAAGGCGACCTATGGCGATTCGGCAACGACCTCAGAGCAGCAGGTGGTGGGACTGATGACGTCGTGCTCTTTGCTGGTACTGGATGACCTGGGTAAGGAGCGGCCGTCGGAATGGGTGGAGGAGAAGCTCTACGAAATCATAGATACCCGGTACGTTCGTCGGTTGCCGATAGTCATCACCACGAACGTGGGTCTGGAGCAGATAGAACGTCGATACGCCTGGAATGGCGAGGCTATCGTTTCGAGGCTGTACCAGATGTGCAGTGGTGTCAAGGTAGACGGGCAGGACTGGAGACGGCAATAAAGGAGAGCCGGTTATGACTGATGATGTTCGGCTGTGCGGATACATCGGTTGCAGGAAACCGCTGGTCATGAAGCCAGGAGAAACGGACTACAAGTTCAGAAAGCGCCAGTATTGCGATAAGACCTGTTGCGGGCTGCAAAAGGGCGTGAGAAGCCGTGCCGAACGGGATGAGTTGTCCAGGAAGTGCAAGAAGAAAGCGAAGCCGGTTAAGTGGCGACCTGTGCCTTCAGCGGTGGGAAGTCCGCCTGTTGCTGCGGTTACAGAGGTGAACCAGGAGTTGCTGAGGACGCGGATGTATCGCGGAGCTTTGGTTTAAGTTGTTCAAAAAAATATTGAACATTGCGAGTCGTTGAGGTATGGGTGATGGTAATTAGTTTCGGAGGTTGATAATGTCGGCTAAACCATTGGACCCGGAATGGAAGATAAAGGTGACCAAGGACCTGAAAACCTTGGGGCTGATTAAGCCTGATTTTACCGGCGCGGTTGTTATTGACTGCAACCAGGGTGGTATTACCGCCCTGACAATTTCCGAAAAGATACGATAAGGCGGTTAGTTCTCTAACCCGAAAGGGAGCTTCTGAACCCGCATCATTTGGCTGATTGCAGCCGTGGTGCGGGTTTTTGCGTTTCAGGGGAGTTTTGTGGTGGCGGGAGCGGATAGGCAAACGAGTGTACCAGGGCAGGCGGTTATTCCGGGAATGGCGGAAGACCTGGGATACGACTCTGCGTCCGCTTCGCTGAAACCGTGGGAAGAGCGGTTCTGCTGGAAGTACGTGGAGATAGGGGTTCGGAAACGCGCGTATCTCGCGGTGAAACCCAAGGTGAGCGAGAGGACCGCAGAGGTCGAATCATCGAAACTACTGAGGAAACCTGAGATTTTGGCCCGGATTGCCGAAGTCCAGGAGGAGATAGGCCGGGAGGCAAGGGCGTTGGTGATGGGGTATCACCGGGCGGTCATGACGACGGACCGGATATCGCTGCTCCAGAAGGTGCGGGATGCAAAATCGTATGACGACCTGGATGAGGAGGCCCGGGCAATCCTTGAGTTCGAGCAGGTGAATTCAAAGGACGGGGTCCGGACCCTGCTGAAGGTACCGACCAGAGATTCCTCAGCCAAGGAGTTGGCGCGCATCCAGGGGATGCACAAAGATAAGGTGGAGTTGACCGGCAAGGATGGTGAACGGCTTGGCGGAGACAACGGGCTCAACGATATTGAGCGAGCTGCGCGAATTGCAGCAATTCTTGACGCCGCAAGAGCTCGCGGAACTGGACAAGCTGCTTCTGGTGGGGACGCCGCGGTGGGTCCCGCTGCCGGGGCCCCAGACTGAGGCGTATCACTGCCAGGCGGATGAACTCCTGTACGGAGGGGCCGCCGGCGGGGGGAAAACGGACCTCTCCCTGGGTCTGGCGCTCACCCAGCACCACATGAGCACGATTTTCCGCCGGGAGGGTGTGCAGCACAAGGGGAATATTGAGCGGCTGTCGGAGATTCTGGGGACCAGGGACGGTTACAACTCCCAGGACCATATCTGGAGGCTGGACGGCAGGATTATTGAGTTGGGAGCCTGTAAGGACCCGGACGATGTGGAGAAGCACCAGGGCCGGCCGAAGGACCTGATAGTTTTCGATGAAATTTGCCATTTCCTGGAGTTGCAATTCCGGTTCCTGAAAGGGTGGTGCCGGACCACGAGAAAGAATCAGCGTTGCCGGGTGGTGTGTACCGGCAACCCTCCGACCACGGCAGAGGGGCAATGGGTGATTGAATACTGGGCTCCGTGGCTGGACAAGAATCACCCGAACCCGGCTGTGCCGGGTGAGCTTCGCTGGTTCGCGGTGCTGAACGGCCAGGATGTGGAGGTCCCCGACGGGACGCCGTTCATGCGCAAGGGGGAGTTGGTTATCCCGAAGTCGCGGACGTTCATCCCCTCGAAGGTGGTGGACAATCCGTTCCTGGTGGAGAGCGGCTACATCTCGACGCTCCAGGCCCTGCCGGAACCGCTCAGGTCGCAGATGCTGTACGGGGATTACCTGGCGGGGATGGAAGATGACCCGTACCAGATTATCCCGACGAAGTGGGTGGAACTGGCGCAGGCCCGGTGGCGGAAGGATGGGGCAAAGGGGCCGATGACATCCATTGGCCTGGACGTGGCCCGGGGCGGCAAGGACGAGACGGTAGCTGCTCCCCGATATGGTGACTGGTACGACGAACTGG
>CAZRCR010000042.1:0-8939 GCA_964598615.1 uncultured Anaerolinea sp. | reverse complement strand
GCAGGCGAAGTGGGCATTGCAGGCTGCTCCATCGGTGGACAGATCGCCATCCAGAGTGCAGCTTACTACCCGGAACTAGAAGCTGTTTGGGCAGATGGCCCTGGCACAGTGACAAGCAAAGATATTCCGCCGCCCAATGGTTGGTTCGTAGCCCTGACTTATCCATCCAATCTGATCATGGACCAGATGATGGCATCCCGACTTGACCGGGATATTCCTCTCGCCATTGTTGAACTCATCGGGACCATTGAACCGCGTCCAGTTATGCTGGTGGCGGGTGGTCAGCCGAATCCGCTCTACGGACCCGAATCCTGGCTAACCAGTTTCATGTACGACCATGCCGGAGAACATGCTCAACTCTGGGTTATCCCGGAGGCTACCCACTGTGACGGTCCCATCCAAAGGCCGGAAGAGTATGCAGACAAGATGGTATCGTTCTTCGACGCCGCTCTGGGGATCGAGAGATAAAAAAACGGGTCACGCTTAAGCGTGACCCGGTCCATTTTCAGGCATTCTTCTTGTTGGGCAAGGGAAGGATGACCAGCGCGCTCGCCAGGAAACACAACGTAGCCAGAACAAAGAGGGATTGATAACCCAGGCTGCTCGATCCGAGCAGTTTGTTGATCGGGTCGATCAACACGCCGCCCAGCAGACGCGCCACGCCCGAGCCAATACATGTGGCAATATTGGCAATGCCCAGATAGCGGGCGCTCTCGTTGGCCGGGACGATATCCGTGGCCAGCGCCCAGGAAACAGTGATGAAGGCCCCGATGCCCATGCCAATGATCGCGCCTGCCACTGTGATAAGGGTCATGTCACGCACAAAGAGCAGGAAGAGCGCCCCGGCAAAGGAAACGAAACCGGAAGCCAGCATGATCGGTTTGCGTCCGAACTTGTCCGAGAGCCAGCCGGAAAGCAACGCCAGCACGATCAGCGCCCCGCCCAGGATCATCTTAAGGTTGCCATAGAAACTCTGGGCCGCCGTCTGTTCCATGTGCATCACATCCACCATGTAATTGATCAGGAACGTGTTGATGGCAATGAACGAGCCCCAGAACAGGATGCGGTTGGCAAACCACCAGCCAAAGATCTTGTTCTCACGGAAATTGACGTAGAAAGCGCCCTTGAGCGCCTCGCTCACCGTTTTGGTAGCAGGTTCCGAGGCGGCCGCGGCCTCCGGGTTTTCGCGCGCCCAGATGGCTGTAAAGATGACAAAGACGAAGAAGACCACCGTCGGCACGGCAGCGGCGAAATACACGCCGTTGTCGCCCCAGCGGTCGATCCCCGCGCTGAGAATCTTCCCAGCCACCAGTCCACCCACCACGAGGGCCACGATATCCATCACGCCTTTCAGACTCGAAGCCATCCCACGCTGCGACTCAGGCACCAGGTCCGGGATGAGCGCCTGCCAGGGTCCCTGCAGGATGTTGGAGGAGAACTGGATCAAGATCACGCCCAGCAGCAACACCCACAGTGTGGGGGCGGAAACCAGCAGGAACAGGGACATGGCAATCAACACCGCACCGCCAATGATGAACGGCAGGCGGCGTCCGAGTTTCGTCTTGGCCCGGTCGGAGAAAACACCGATGATGGGCTGGACTGCCATCGCCACCAGCAGGCCGACAAAACCGAGGATGCCCATGACCGTGTTGGGCAGGTCAGGAGCCAGTTGCCGGGTCTTGAAGGTCATCAGCGGCGGGTCCTGGATGTTGGAGGAGAATGTCAGCGCAAAGCCGAGCAGGCTGATGACGAACATGCGGAAGAACGGAATCTTTTTCATGGAAACTCCTTTTATTCCTTTTTCTGGGCTGGATCGTTCGCTTCCTCGGAGGAACTCTTACGCATCGTACGCGCTTTGTTTTTCAAATCCTTGAAGAACTCGCTATCGGTGATCTCCGCCACCTGCCGTTGTTTCTTCACTTCATCGATCTCGATCTTCAGTTTCAAAACTTCTTCCTTCAACTTGCGCGCCCGCGCCTGCACTTCGTTTGCCATGCGGCTGAAGACCTTCGCCAGGGTACCCAACTCGTCGGAACTGCGCGCCACCTGTTCGAGCGGCTGAGGGTCGAAGGGTTCGTCGTTCTCCAGTTGGCGGGCGGCACCGGTAACCACGCGCAGGGATTTGGTAATCGAGTCAGACAGGAAGAACGAAGCGCCAAATACGACCAGGAGGGAGACGGCAAAGGCAATGAGACTGGCATTCCGAATCTGGGCCTGGATCTTCAAGATGTCCGTCGCCAGCATATCCGCTCCAACAATGGCCACCACCTGGCCGGATTTATCGAAAATAGGGGCATATCCCGACAGCCAGTACCCGTAATCGTCGGTACCCATGTACTTGTCGGCAGTCGGACTCCCGTTAAAAGCTGCCATCATCTCAGGCGCATATGCCGTACTGTAAGCTTCACGCAGGTTGGCCCGGTCCTCCACATCCTCGCTCGCAGTGACGACAAAAAGTACCTCGTCAGGATTGGGGGAAAGGACAGCCGTATAGATGGATTCGATGTTGTTGACGGAATCGCGCACCTGACGCAACTGGGCAGCGATATGCTCGTACTGGGTGTCCCCCTCCGTGCCACTGGTGAATACCTGCGTGTGCTCGTCCGCGTCGATCATACTGGCGGCAATACTGGCCGAGTCCATCAGACTCTGGCGCAGGGAATCCATTGTCCGCTTGGTGGAGAAGCCATAGAACCAGGAAAAAATGATGGCCAGGGCAACCGTGAACAAGCCCATGAAGACGATCAACAGTCGCGTACGAATGCTAAAGCGGGACATGGAATTCTCCTTTACAGGCCACTGGCCGGGAGCAATTGTCAACTATCAGGGTGAGGCAGGCAGAATGACATACACGATCAGGAGCATAAGAATGCCCATCAAAAGGGCCAACCCAACGAACGCCACGGCCCCCCACAGGACCCATTTCCAGAAACGGGTCTTGCGTGCCACCTGGATCTCTTCCCAGGGGACGAGCACCATCACCACGGTGATGTTATCCGGCCCGCCGCGGTCGCAAGCCAGATCCACCAGAGTTTGGGCAGCCGTTTGCAGGTCCAGGCCGCGCACGGCCGGTTCGATCTCACCGTCTTCCACAACATCGGTCAGGCCGTCCGTGCAAAGCAGGAGCACGTCACCCGGCAGAAGACGAAGCCCCTGGTTCGAGCGCGACTGGGTGTCGCTCTCATCCTTGGCCAGGCGCATGCGCGTGTCGGCCTGGGGGGACTTGCTGGAACCCAAATAGCGGCGGATGACATGCACATTGGGATGGCCGCGGGCGTCTTCGGGATGGAGGATGCCTTTTTCCACGGCCTCCTGCACCCAGGTGTGATCAATGGTCAACTGCATCAACCCGCCATTGCGCAGCAGGTAGATGCGCGAGTCTCCCACCGATGCAGTGAACAGTTTGTCACCGATGACCCAGGCACAGGCACATGTGGTGCCCATTCCCAGACGCTGGGTATCATCCTTGGCCTTGGTGGCAATGGCATCACTGGTGATCTGGATGGCATGGTCGAGCACTTCCAACGGGTGGCGGGCATCGGATTGGGCCACCATGTGACTGATGGTCTCCACGGCCATCTCCGCGGCAATCTCTCCGGCACGGTGGCCACCAATACCATCCGAAACAATGGCAAACACCGACCGGGTGGGGTCCTTGTCACCCAGCCGGTAAGCAGAGACGGCAAAACGGTCCTCATTCTGTCGCCCGGCCACGCCGGGGTTGGAAACGGCAGCAACGTACAAAGGGGAACGGTGGGTGCGGATCATGGCTGTTTGGGAAGCACTTGTGGGGCGGGTTTCTCGGGTGGCTTGGAAAGCATGAAACGGTACGACAGACGTCCGATGTGCAGCACATCACCATGCGTCAGGCGGCGGGGAGCGGTAATCTGCTCGAAATTGAGCCACGTGCCCGCCGTCGAATTTTCGTCCGACAGGGTAAAGCCGCCGTCGGCATCCTGCTTCAGCCGGGCATGCAGCGGCGATACGGATGGATCATCCAGAATCTTGGTAGCCTGGATCGGGTCGGAACCGAATGTCATCTCCGGTGTCACGACCGGGATGGGCGGCGAAGTGATCGGTTGCCCGTCATCTTTGAGGCGGACGAGATAAGCGCCAGACTGTTTGGCAGCCGGACGCGCTTTGAGCAGACTGCGGCGTTTCTCGGCGCGAGCCGGTTCGATGGGCTGCGTCAACGGGTCCTTCGCCGCGGACCTCGAACCTGCCGTGCGTTGACGGCGTTTCCGCCGCCCGAAGAGCAGGATACCCGTCAGCACAAGCCCGGCCAGGCCCACGGCAATGACAACCACCCATACACTATTGCGCGCCAGGAAAGCCACCAGTCCGCGCTCCGGCTGGACAACCGTCACCATGACCGGGATGCCGATGCTGACGCGTGTCAAACCGAGATTATCGGTCGCTTCCACCTGCAGGGTATGCTTGGCACTCTGGGTATAACCGCTCAGGTCCCAAACGAAGCGGTCGAACGGCTCGGCAGTGTTCTCACCGACCAGCACGCCGTCCACGTAAAAGGCGGTACGGACGAGGGGACGTGGATGCGAGTCGGGGAACTCGATCACCAGTTCGATGGGCTGCAGGATGGGTTCAAAGACCGCGAAATCGTCATCGCGCGGGTCGGCTCCCTGGCGGACGATCTGCGCCGGGGGTGTGACCAGGATCGGGTTGGGCGCTTCCACAGCCAGGTCGAAGGTCAGCGCCGGGGAGACGATCATCCCTTCCGAAGCAGACACCTGCGCCGAAAGCGTATGTGATCCGGTGGAGCGGATGCTGGAACTGTAGGTCAGGGAATATGTATGCCGTACAGGGGTGAGATAGGTTTCGATCTGCGGCAGGACTTCCTCGCCTGAAAAAATCGTGTACTGCCCGCCGGTGATGATGGCCAGGTCCTTGAGGGCGGTTGCCCCGGAAGTGGCAAAATAATCCTTCGAATCGACGATCCAGACGTGGACGCGGATACCCTGTGAGGCCGCGCGCTCGGTCAAGGCTTCGATGCCGGGAATGGCGTCCATGCTCGGCACGGAGGTGATGTAAAGGACCACCGGCTTCATGCCGGTCTGGGGCGGGGTGTCGGAGACCGTATCGAGGGCCGCGGCCAGGTTGGTAGACGAGGAGGTGATCGTTGCCAGGTCCGGATCGTAGGCTGCCAGGGCCTCCGAAAAAACAGAGTTTGTAACGTGGGCAGTGGCCTTGGCGTCGTTCGGGATCAGGCTCAGATCGTCGCCGAGCGCATCGGAATGGATCGCTGTCCAATCCTGCAGAGCCTGCACCACCTTGTCGAAACGGCTGACCGCGTCCGCATTCTGGAAGGCAAACGACGCACCGGGGTCGAGCACCACGGCAAACATCGCCCCGGGCTGGAGTTCCTGCACTGTCGCCGGAACGATGGCCTGGTTATTTTCGAGCAGGGTGACCTGCCCGGCATTCAACCCGGAAATGAAATTGCCGGATGCGTCGAACACATCCAGCGAAACGCTCATGGTCGGGAAAGCAGAAGCATCCAGAGCAAACAGGCTGGCTTCTGCCGTGCCCTGGGCGCGGGCAGAAATACCCCCTGACAGGCCAACAAGAATTACAAGGAGAAGGGCAAGAAACTTGCGCACGAGAGTATTATTTTACTCTCCTATTCAGCATCTTTCGCTTCGGCTTCCACGATCTCGCCAGGAGGCAGTTCCTGCTGCTTCGCCCGCTGCGGCAGCTTGATCCATTTGTTGACCCCCGCCCAACCCAACAGGATGGCGCCCACCGCCGTCCCGGTCACCTGGTAAGGTACACCCGCCAGGATGCCCATCACCATACCCTTGGCAATCGATGCCCCCCACTCATCCTTGGCAAGATAGCGCTGTACAAACAAGGTTGAAACAAACCCAATCCCGCCAACCGACAGGCTGGTCAGAACCAGGGCCAGCGGGTCGACAATCTCGACCCAGCCAAAAACGTTATCGAGCACAATGGTGGTCAGCGCCGCCAGGGGATGGATGGGAGCGAGCGGATCGGGGCGTATGGGTTCTTCAGGGGTTTGCTGGATGGGTTCGATGACATTGGCCATGGTTTATCTCCAAGTAGCTGATGGTTTACTCCCATTCGATCGTCGCGGGTGGTTTACTGGTTATATCATACACCACCCGATTGATTCCGTGTACCTCGTTGACGATACGATTCGCAGATTTCGCCAGCACTTCATACGGGATGCGCGCCCAGTCCGCGGTCATGAAATCGTCGGTGACCACCGCCCGCAGGGCGCAGGCCTCCTGGTAAGTACGTTCATCGCCCATCACGCCCACCGAACGGACCGGGAGCAGTGCAGCAAATGCCTGACTGGTTCCCGCTCCCTTTCCGAGCAAGCCTGCGGCAGCAAGTTCCTGGGTGAAGATGGCATCCGCCGCCCGCAGGCGTTCGACGCGCTCGGGCGTGACTTCCCCCAGGCAGCGCACGGTCAAACCCGGACCCGGGAACGGTTGCCTCCAAACCATGCCTTCCGGCAGGCCGAGGGCTTCGCCCACCGCCCGTACCTCGTCCTTGAACAGATAGCGCAGCGGTTCCACCAGAGACAACTCCATATCCTCGGGCAGACCGCCCACATTGTGGTGGCTCTTGATCCTGGCAGCCTTGTTCCGGTCCGGTGCGGCGGACTCGACCACATCCGGGTAGATGGTGCCCTGCACCAGGAAACGCGGCGCGCCCAGCTTGCGGGCCTCGCGCTCGAAAATACGGATGAACTTGGTACCGACAATCTTGCGCTTCTGCTCCGGGTCGGTCACGCCGGCCAGAGCCGAGAAGAACTCCTCGGCTGCGTCCACGGCCACCAGTTCGGCGCCCATCTGCTCGCGGAAGGTTGCCACCACCTGCTCAGGTTCGCCCTGCCGCAGGAGCCCCGTATCCACGAAGACGGCCACCAGTTGGTCGCCAATGGCCCTGTGGACGAGCGCGGCTGCCACCGACGAGTCCACGCCGCCGGAGACCGCCGCCAGGACGCGTTCCCCGCCCACCTGCTGGCGGATGCGGGCAATACTTTCCTCGATGATGGATTCCGGCGTCCAGTCAGGGACAATGCCGCAGATGTCGGTCACAAAGCGGTGCAGAATTTCCGGTCCGTTCGGGGTGTGCCGAACTTCGGGGTGGAACTGCAAGCCATAATACTTTCGGGACGGATCAGCCATGGCCGCGAAGGGACTGTTCTCCGACTTTGCCAGCGATGTAAATCCCGGCGGGAGTTGGGTAATGCGGTCGCCATGCGACATCCAGACGGGAAACGAGGAATCAGAGAGCATAGGATTGGAGAGCAGTGTTTCAACCGTTGCCAACCCGTACTCACGTTCTGTGGATGGGTTAACCTTGCCGCCCAGAGTATGAGTCAGCAACTGCATGCCGTAGCAGATGCCCAGCACTGGCAGCGCAGATTCGAGCACATACCCCGGCAGGGTCGGCGCACCCGGCGCGTAGACGGACATCGGTCCGCCCGAAAGAATGAAGCCTTTCGGCTGGATGGCGCACACGGTTTCGGCGGGCGCGTCCCAGGGGAAAAGCTCGCAGTAGACATGCGCTTCACGTACCCGGCGGGCGATGAGTTGTGCATACTGTGAACCAAAGTCGAGGATGGCAATGGAATTGTGCATGGGTTAATTTTCCCGTACATCAGAAATAAGATGAAAATGCAAATGTGGGAATTCCTGGTACTCTCCGCCGTTGACAATCAGCCGGTAGGCTGTCAGGTGGTACTCATCCACGAGGGACTGTGCAGCAGAGATGAGGTCCGCCAGGAATGGGCTGGCAGGCTCCAGGTCTGCAAGCGACCGAACTGCGGTCTTCGGGAGAAGGATCACATGGAACGGGTAGGCCGGTTTCGGGTGGAAAAAGGCCAGCAGGGTGTCCGTCTCCCACAGGCGTTTGGCGGGGATGGCAAAAGGCAGGGTGTTCAACATCCAGAGGAAGATCCGGTAGAAAAGGGGAAACCGAAGAATACCGAAAGGGCGTAGCATGCTACGCCCCTACTCAGCGAACAGGATTTTTCCATCGTCCATCGAGGTGATGGCCGCCAGCGACTCGACCGGCAGTCCTTCGGCTTCTAGCAGGTCGCGCCCGCCCTCAAAGGTTTTTTCGATGAGTGTGCCCACCCCTACCACGACCGCACCCGCCGTCTGTGCCAGGCGGACAAGGCCCATGATGGTGGCGCCGGAGGCCAGGAAGTCGTCGATGATGAGCACGCGCTCGCCGCCCGCCAAGTATTCGGGCGAGACAATGAGTTCGACCATGCGGCCCTTGGTATGCGAGGGGGCCAGGGTCAGGAAGACTTGATCGGGCATGGTGATCGGCTTGACCTTGCGGGCATACACAACCGGCAAATTCAGGTAGCGGGCAGTGGCGATGGCCGGGGCGATGCCGGAAATTTCGGCGGTCAGAACCTTGGTAGCGTTGAGATGGGAAAAGCGGGCGGCCAGTTCCTTGCCGCAGGCGTCCATCAGCGCCGGGTCAACCTGGTGATTAACGAAACCGTCCACTTTCAGGATGCCGTTGCCGAGGTTACGACCTTCTCGGCGAATGCGTTCAACGAGTTCTTTCACAGTGCCTCCAGGGGATGGTATAGACAGGCCATTTTACAACGCAGACGCAGAACCCGCTAGTGTGTTAGAATCTTTGCCGTGAATAGACCACTACTGGTGCTGGCATCCAATTCTCCCCGTCGCCGACAACTGCTGGCCCTTGGCGGCTGGATGTTCCACGTCCGCGCCATGGATGTGGATGAAACGCCCCGCCGCGGTGAAGACCCCGGAGCGTACGTTGTCCGACTGGCGGAGAGCAAGGCGCGTGCCTGCGCCGCAACCTCTCACGAGGACCTGGTCATCCTCGCCGCCGATACCACCGTGGCCGACGGGCAGACCCTCCTGGGCAAGCCAGCCAGTATGGCCGATGCAGTGGAAATGCTG
>CAZRCR010000041.1:6826-9000 GCA_964598615.1 uncultured Anaerolinea sp. | reverse complement strand
GCTTCAGCCCAGGGACGCGCCCCAGCAGGCAGCACCATGTAGACGCGTTCCTCCACCAGTTCGGGCGGCGAAAAGACGGTCGCCAGCAGGTTCGTCTCCACATTGGCCTGGAACGAGCGGTAGAGCGTGTCGGCCTGCACGGGCTGGCGTCCATCCAGGATGAGTTCACTGACCACGCTCGGGCAATCGGCGGTGGGCAGCAGGCCGGAGGGATCGCAGACCGTCACCGTCACCAGCCCGGAGGGCATATCCCAGCCGTCGGTGGGCAGGTCGCGCGCCGCATAGCGGGTCAGCGCGTTCCATAGGTTGGCGGAAAGCGCCGGGTCAGTGGTGCCGGTCTGCGCGCCGAGATAGACTACCGTTACACGCTGGGGGGTGTAGCCCACCGTCCAACCCGCGGACAGGTCGAGGGTCCGCGAGAGCTTCGCCCCGGCCGGACGCCCGATCTCGAGGGCATTGGGATGTCCCAGCGATGGCCAGCGGGCGGTCTCGTCGCTCAACACCTGGTTCATCAGGTAGGCCAGTTGCAGGCTGAGGATGGACTGCTGTTCTGGGGTCGTCCAGTCGAGCCACAAGCTGTGATCCACGCCCGTCACGCGCAGGACAGCAACCGGCTCGAGGGTGGAATCGGCGGTGGGCTGGCCCACCAGTGTGCCGCCGGTGGCAAAAATACCGTAGGCCTGGGCCAGGCTGAGCGGGGAAACATCGAAGTCAGTGGTCAGGAGCGTGGCTGGCAGTTCCAGGCCGAGCGGCGCGGCGATGGATTGGACGCTATCGACGCCCATCTGCTCCAGCACGGTGACGGCAGGCGGCAGGTAGTCGTTGACCAGGGCCGTGCGCAGGCGCACCGGGCCGTGGTAGACCTGGCCGAGGTCCGGCGTGCCGGAGGGCAGGTCCCAGCCGAGGGAGGCCGGGTTGAGACCGCGCGAGAAACCGGTCAGGTAGAGGAACGGGGTGACGCTCGTCCCGGCGGGATGGGCCGACAGGGTGTCGGCCTGCACGCCCCCGGTCAGGTCGCCGACCGCGGCGAGAACCTGTCCACTGGTTGGGTCGAGGATGAGGGCGCTGGCGGTCGCGCCGGTCAGTGTCACGCCGCCCGAAAGGGCGGGCAACAGGCTGGCAGATTCGCAGACAGAGCCATCGGCGGCCGGAATCTCAGTGGTGGTCCCCGCCAGCCGGTCCAGGTAGGACTGCACGGCACACAGAGTCTGGAGTTGGAGGGTGTAGTCGAGGCTGGTGGTGACGACCATGCCGCCGCGTTCGGCGCGCCCCGCACCCAGCGCCGCGTCGAGCTGGGAGAGGGTCAGGGTCACGAAGGCAGGGGCCAGGTCTCCCGATGCTGCCTGCGGGAGATGTGCACGGGGAGAGGGAGGATTCAGGATGGCCTGCGAAGTCTCCTCGGGCGTGACCCAACCCTGCCCCAGCATGGTCTCGATGATGGCAAGGCGGCGGTCTTCGGCGGCCTGAGGGGCATCAAGCGGATTCAGGGCCGGGGCCTGGGCGGTGGCCGCCAGCAGGGTTGCTTCGGACAGGGTCAGAGCCGTGACGGATTTGCCAAAATAGAACTGCGCCGCGGCCTCGGCTCCATAGGCATAGTAACCGTAGTCGGCGCTGTTCAGGTACCATTCCAGCACCTGCTCCCGCCCGTACCGGGCTGTGACCTGCGCCGCCAGCAGACGCTCCTGGATGGCGCGCAGGGGCGAGGCGGGCATGTCCCACAGGAGCAGTTCGGAAACCAGTTCCTGCGCCAGGGTGGGATGGAGGTCCGCGTCGCGCCAGCCTTCGACGAGATAACCGGGCGAGGTCCAGAAATCGGGCTGGGTGGCCGCCACAGTGGCATCCACCAGGGCTTGCGGGAACTGGTCATAGGGGATGTAGGTGCGGGGGTTTGCAGAACCGTCGGGCGAAAGGGCTGCCAGCAAGTGTTCGCCAGTACGGTCATAGAACGTGGTCGGCTGGAGCAGGGACCCGCTCTGTGGGTCGAGCAGGGCGGTCAATTCCTCGACCGGTGGCAGGCCGCGCGTCAATGATGCGTAGGCCAGCGCCAGTGTCAGGACCACAACCACCAGCACAGCGCTGACGATGGAACCCAAACCGAACACCGCCCGCCGGGTACGTTGACTGGCGCTGTGCTGTTCGTGTTTGCGGCGCTGCCGCCGCTGGCGGATGATGGT
>CAZRCR010000041.1:0-6726 GCA_964598615.1 uncultured Anaerolinea sp. | reverse complement strand
ATCGAAGAGGTCTCCCAGCCAATCGAGCAGGCCATAGTTGGAGGTTTCGCCGTGCACCGCACCGGTCACGCCGTTGATGACCACCCTGCGGGACGCGCCGCCGGAGACATATTCCGTCACCCAGACCGGGACAAGCACCAGTTTGAAGGCATCCACCGCGATGGAAGTGGAAGTGTAGCTCAACCCAACCACCTCGCCGTGCATGGAGCGAATGGTGCGGCGTACTTCCTCTACGGCCTGTTTGCGCGCCTCCAACGAGGCGTCCGACATGGCAGTCTCATACACTTCGGCAGGCCAGCCCGCCAGAAAGCGCGGGTCGTAGGGCGCGGTCACCGAGAAATTGAACCCCGGCAGCACTTTATCCAGCAGGCCGGAGAGTTTGTGCGAAGCCGGGACGACGATATCGTTGAAATACAGGGTCTCCGCTCCGGAGATGGGGACGAGGCGCTTGTTCTTATAGACCTGTCCGCTCCAGGGGATGTTGCCCACCACGTCGAACGTCCACACCGGCAGGTAGAGCGCGCGCGGGACCTCGACCTTGCCTTCCGGTTCGATATGGTGTTTCTCCACCCAGGCCACCAGCCGCCGGGCAGCCTCGCGCTGGTCGAAACCCAGCGGCAGGATGGAATCGGGCGCCGCCAGTTCGCGGCTCTGGCGCACCACGTGCACCGAGCCGCAGTAGGCGCAGGTGGCGCTGATCTCTTTCGAACCAAGGATGAACTCGGCCCCGCAGCCTTTGCAGGAAAAGACCTGCGTGGCCACCGGCTTGCGGTGCCCCTTGCCGGAGGCCATGGCCACGAAGAAATCCTGCTCATCGGCGGTCTTGCCGCTCCGCAGGGACTGCGTTCGCTGGCAGAATTCGCACACCAGGGCGATCCCGTCGGGAGCATAGACCATGCGCCCGCCGCATTTCGGGCAGGTGAAACGGTCGGCGCTGGCATTCACCGTCCCGGTTTGGGGCGCGGGCATGTGGTCGGGGTCGACGATGTCCTCGGGCTTGAGCTTCCCATCCAGGATGGCGAGGCTGCGCCGGGCGGCGGCGTTGGTCATGTCCAGCGCCAGCACTTCTTCGAGATAATTGCGCTTGGCCTTCGGGTCGTCGGTCAGTTCGCTCAGATAGAAATACGCCCCGGCACGGGTCTCATAGTCGTCGGCAGACTCGAGGGCACGCTCGATGTAATTGCGTGCAGTGGCAAAATCGCCCGATTTAAAACAGGCGATGCCGTAGCGCAGGAGTTCGTTATCGTAATCGGATGCCATAGTTTTTTACTTTTTTCGCCGTTGAGTTTCAATAAACCGAAAGATTACCGGGTTACTCGACCAAAATTAATTCTGCGATTTGCTTTACAAGTTTCTCTCGGCTTAAAAACTCTGGGACATGAATATCGCGAGGATTTAATAATAATTGTCCCATAAGATCCCGAGTAAGTTCATCATCAATAAACAATGTTCGAAGGGAAACCGCCGCAGAATATCCAATAACATTATCTTCTGCCAATAAATCCAGTAACGTTTGAATAACTTGCCTGGTCTTTCCAAAACACGGAAGAACTTGCGCTGCTAACAATCGAATTGCTTCATCAGACCCACCCTCTTTTACACATTCAACAACAATCTTTTCTGCTTCTGAATATTTTTCAATACGATACAAAGCAATTGCTATTTCAATGCGATCTACGCCAAATGCTGTTACAAGACGTTCGTGGAGTGGCTCAACAGCTTCTTGAGAATGCAATAACCCTAGAGCAATAACGGGGCGGTTATAGGTATCTTCATCCGTACCTAAACATCGTAAAAGAAGTTTTTCAGCATCTCGTCGTTCATCGCCGCGTAGGTTCAAAATGGCTTTTTGATTTATACCATCGTGAATGATCCCAAATGAATCACCGAAACAACTATCGTAAAACTGATCAAAATCTTTTGAAGGCATAAATGTAGCAAACCTTATTTCACCTTCGAACAATCGCGTCGGTCATCTTCGCCACACGGGCCATCGCTTCCACATCGTGGACGCGGATCACGTCCGCGCCGCGGGTGATGCCCACAGCCACGGCGGCAGCCGTCCCTTCGAGACGCTGGTCGGGGGGCAGGTTGAGGGTGTAACCGATAAAGGACTTGCGCGATGGCCCCAGCAGGACGGGGAACCCAAGAGCACGCACATCGTCCAGGCAGCGGGTGAGTTCCAGGTTTTGCTCCACCGTTTTGCCGAAGCCGATCCCCGGGTCCAGCAGGATGCGCTCGTCGGGGATGCCTGCCGAGCGGGCAATGCGGACCGAGTCCATCAGTTCGCGTTTCACATCCTCGAGCAGGTCCTTGTACTCCGAACCACTGTAGGCATTCCCGAGCCGTTCGCGGACCTCGACACTGGCCGGGTTCGAGCGGTTATGCATCAGCACCACCGCAGCGTTATGACGGGCAGCCACCGCGGCCAGGTCCGGGTCGGCGCGCAGGCCCCAGACGTCGTTGACGATATGCGCCCCGGCTTTCAGGGCTTCGTCTGCCACGACGGCCTTGTATGTGTCAATGGAAATGACCGCGTCGGGGAATTCGGCAGCAATGGCACGGATGACCGGGAGGACGCGCTCCAGTTCTTCGTCCACGCTCACCGGCTGGGAGCCGGGCCGGGTGGACTCGCCACCCACGTCGAGGATATCGGCGCCGGAGGAGAGGAACGTAGCTCCTCTTACCCTGCCCTCTCCCCCCGCTCTGTCGGACATGGGTAGAGGGTCAACGAAACCATCCCCCGAAAAGCTGTCGGGGGTGGCATTGAGGATGCCCATCACGTAGGTGCGTTCACCCCAGGTGAAGGTGCGCCGGTTGAGGGTCAGGGGGTGCATAGGAATCCCGTACGGGAACGCTCTTTCGCGCCCGCACAAAAATCATGCCAACTGGTCGAGCGGACGCGCCAGCCAGGCTTCGGCGGCGTCAATGTCGGTGAAAATCTTGATCGCCGCCGACATTTCGGCAGTGACGGAATAATAGATCTCGCGGATAGCCTGCTTGGCCTTGTCACTGTTGACGACCACCGCGACGCGGATGTTACGCGCCGCCGGGTCGCTGTTGGCGTCCATGGCAATGCGGACAGCCTTGGCAGGGATCTCCTTCACCTGGCGCAGATCGTACAGGTTGCGGGTGAGACGGTCGGAGCCAAGCAGGTGCTCGAGGGCGAACTTGTGCCAGTGTTCGATGGTGGCATCAGACAGGTCCGTGAATGTCAGCGCCATGCCTCCGTCGGGGCGGCGCACCACGGTGTAGCCAATACCAGGTACGGGGGACCAATTGAGCGGTTTGAGTTCTGTCATCGCGCATCTCCTCTGATAAATTCGTTCTGCCTGTCATTATAACTAAAAAGAGTCCCGTTTCGGGGACTCTTCGGATTTTCTTGCCGGAGATCAGCCGTTGTTCTGCTTGGGCAGTTGCGGGATGATCCAGTTGATCAGCGCCTGCGGCGAGCGGGTCTGGATGAAGATGCGCCCGGGACCGGTCATCTCGATGACCAGGCCTTCGCCGGAGAAGACGGTGGATTTCAGCCCGCCCACAGCCTTGGGCTGGACGCTCATGGTGGCATCGAAAGCGACCAGGTGCGACGAGTCCACGGTGTACTTCTCGTTCGGGCCGATGACCTTCTCATAGATGGCGCCGTAGGACGAGACCAGAAGTTTGCCGGTTCCCCGGGCTTCCAGGATGGTCAAACCTTCCCCGGCCATGAAGGCCTTGCCGCTGATCTTCGAGTCGATCTCGATGCCGTCTTCAGATGCCACGTAGGAGCCGGTCTGTACCATGACGGACTCGCCCTTGAGTTCGAGCAGGGCAATATCGCCGGGCAGTTCGGGGGCCAGGGTCACTTCGCCGCCCTGCGGGCCGGCCTTCCAGAAGTTCTGGAAGAAGGATTCGCCGCCGAGCATGGCGCGCCCGAGCGACTTGAGGATGCCGCCGGCGGCCTTGGTCTCGATCTCGACGCCTTGCGAGAAACTGACCATGGCACCGGCTTCGGCGCGGATGCGCTCATTGGGAGCCAGTTTGGTGACAGCCAGAGAGTACGAGGGACGGTGCAGGATTTCGATTTCCATAATTGTTCCTTTCGTGAAAGTGGTTGTTTTGAATTTATACGCTGTTTTATGAAAAATGTTTCGGGTGGCAGGCACAACGACGATGCAAGTATAGCGCCTGCAGTGTGCACGTATATGGTTATTTCAGCCTACCAGCGGCGCGCAGAACGGTCAGGGCATCGGCAGTGACGAAGGGATTGCCCTTTTTGAGACTGCGCCCGCCCCAGGCGACCGGGGAGTAGCCGCTCAATCCCGGGCGGGTGGGACGCGCGTACGTTTCTTCTGCCGGGAAGCCGCCATCCGGCAGGCGTTTACTCTCGAGCAGGTCGAGCGCCGGGGCGCAGCGCGGGTCAGACAGGAACCCAGCCTCGGCCATCACCTTCAGGGCGAAGAGGATGTTGTAGTGCCAGTAAGGCGGGTAGCTCAGCAGGACAAAGTGCGGGTCGATGACAGCCCCGTCAGACTGGCGCAGGAACAGGCGGCGTTTGAGGAACACCTCGGCGGCACGTTCGGCAGCCGCCCTGACCTTTCCATCCCCGCTGACCTGTGCATACAGCGAGAGCGCCCGCAGGGGAATGAGCGTTTCCATGAACGAGGAGATCTCCACCTCCGGGCGTTTGTCGCAGTTCCAGCCGCCGTCCGGCCACTGCCATTCCAGCAGGCGGCGGACGAGTTCGTCAGCGCGGCTGTCGGCGAAGCCCAGCTTGAGCGACGCCCAGACCGCATAGCCTTCCTGCGAAGCGCAGCGCCGCGTCCGCCCGGCGATCAGGCGGATGTACTTCTTGTGCGTCTCGCTCAACCAGCAGGCGAAGGTCTCGTCCATCATCGGGCGCAGGGACGCGTCTCCAGCGGGATAACCCAGGTCCGCCAGAATGGACAGGATCCAATGCGAGCCGCTACACTTGGTATACGGGAAGGGGCGCACCTGCCCGCCTGAGACCCGGTCGCCGCGGAAATGTTTGTAATTACCGGAGGCATCCACACCCCACTGTTCTTTGTCCACATCTGAGAGCAGGAGACGCACCAACGGGGCAGTGCGGACCTCGTCCCGGGCGCGCTGCGCTTCTGGTGAATCGTCACGGTTGCCCCGCACGCCCACGGCCAGTTTCCAGGCTAGGGCAGGTTCGGCTTCGAGTTGGGACAGAAAATCAGTCATAACGCATGATCCCTTTCGTATCCAGCGCGGCCAGCAGGTCGCGGACGGGTTTGCCCAGCCCCGGGTGGATGAGCGCCGGTTCCAGGTCCGCCAGCGGGACGAGGACGAAGGCGCGCTCGTGCAGGAGCGGGTGGGGGATGGTCAGAGCAAGAGTGGCAAGGGTCAGGTCGTCGTAGAAGAGAATGTCGATATCGATCAGGCGCGGCCCATAGCGCACGGACGGCAGGCGGCCCAGGTCGGCTTCCAACTGTTTCAAACGGGCCAGAAGTTCCGGCGGGGTCAGCGTGGTTTCCCCTTTGACAGCCATGTTCAGGAAGGCCGGCTGGTCGGTGACACCCCAGGGCGGGGTCTCGTAGACCGGCGACCGGGCCAGCACGGTAACGGCGGGCGGCAGAGCTGCCAGCGCGACTCGCAGGTTGGCCGGGCGGTCGCCGAGATTGGTTCCCAGGGCAAGGAAAACGATGGGCATGTGGCTATTTTTCCCCCGCCAATGCTCAGGAAATCTTCAAACTTTCGTCACAGGTTTTTTACATGAGCTTGGTAAGATTTTCATCAATAGAGGTGATACTCATGAAAACGAACCGACAAAAATCGAATTGGATCCTGGATGCCCTGCTCTTCACGGGGTTCCTTGTTTCTTTTGCCATGGACTGGACCGGCCTCTCGCTGCACCAATGGATCGGCGTCATCGGCGGAGCGCTGGCCATCTACCATCTCGTCACACACTGGGAATGGGTGGCGGCCGTAACGACACGCTTCTTCGGCAAGACCTCGGGCCAGGCGCGGACCTATTACCTGCTCGACGCGTCGATCATGCTGGGCTTCTACCTGATCCTGGTGACCGGCCTGGCCATGTCCACCTGGCTCAACCTGGACCTGACCAACTACGGCACCTGGGTGGACGTCCACGTGACGACCTCCATCGTGACTCTGATCCTGGTGGTGCTGAAGATCGGACTGCACTGGCGCTGGATCGTGCGCGTGGCGCGCCAGTCTATCTTCCGCCCGGCGGCCCAACCCGCCCCGGCGCTGACCCTGAAACCGGCCCCGGTCCCGGCGGCCCCTGCAACCGGGGCAATGACCCGGCGTGACTTCCTGAAACTGATGGGTGTGGTGGGGGCGGCCTCGCTGGCAGCTTTCAGCTTCACGCTGAACGACAACCAGGACGCGCAGGCGGCAACCGCGGTGACCAATACGACCGCTTCCAAAGGCACACTGCCCACCCAGGAAACGGTCCAGGTGACCGCCGCCACGCCCACCGCCACGAGCGAGAGTGTGGTCGTGACCCAGGTCACACCGACTGCCACATCGGAAACCATCACCGTGATCCAGACCGTCCCTTCCACGAACACCACAACGACATCCTGCATGGTGCTGTGCGACAAGCACTGCTCCTATCCCGGACGGTGCCACCGCTACCAGGATACGAACGGTAACGGCTACTGCGACGAGGGCGAGTGCGTCTAGCACCCGTCCCGGTCAGACAGGAGGTCAGGGAGCGCTCCCCGGCCTCCTGTTTTT
>CAZRCR010000040.1:1888-9057 GCA_964598615.1 uncultured Anaerolinea sp. | reverse complement strand
AAGATCACTTTTGCGGTCATAGTGTTCCTATTTTACCATTCCGGACCTGCACCAGCAGCACCGCACCCAGTATCAGGGTACAACCAACCATCTGGATGGGTTGGAGCGACTCGTGCAGGAACAGCCAGCCAAACAAGGCGGCAAACACAGATTCCAGGCTCAGGATCAAGGCCGCGTCGTTCGGCGGCGTGTGCTTCTGGGCCAAAATCTGGAGCGTAAATCCCAGTGCGATCGAGAACAGGGCCGTGTAGAGGATCGCCGGAAGGACGAACAACATGTCCGCGCCGCTGGGATGTTCCAACAGCGCACCGGTGACAAGATTCAGGATGCCGCAGAAGATGAACTGCCCCAGCGCGAACGGCAGGGCGGCAATGTGTCCCTGCGCCTTATCGACCACAACCACGTGCATGGCCCAGAAGAACGACCCGGCAAAGATGAGCAGGTCCCCCGGCTGGACCCGGAAACTGCCCCCGGTGCTGAGCAGGAATCCGCCGCCGATGGCGAGCGCCACAGCCGCCCAGGTCAACGCGGACGGGCGTTCGCGCCAGAACAGCCAGAGGATGACCGGCACGACGACCACGTACAGGCTGGTGATGAACCCGCCGTTCCCGGCCGTGGTGGAAGTCAGCCCGGCCTGCTGGAATGCAACGGCAGCATACAGGGCAAAACCTGCCAGACCAACATACACCATATTGGACCTGTTGAAGGCTCCCTTGAGCCTGGCGAAGGGCAGGAGCAGCAATCCGCCCAACAAGAAACGCGCACCATTGAGCAGGAAAATGGTATGATGCCCGGCCGCATAACGCATCACGGCAAAGGCGCTCCCCCACAGGACGGTCACGAACAGCAAGGTCAGGTCAGCTTTGAGGCGGGGTGAGATTTTCAATGACAGCTCTTTTGGTCAACCATCAGGGCCGCGAAGAATGCCGGGAAACCATCCGGCTTCCCTTTGCATCCCTGGCATACCTGGCGGTTATATGGATTCGGGGGATGGTCAGCCTTCGCTCTGCCAGTCGGTTGCCTGATCAAGCGCGGACTTTTCCGCCGGGGTCAGGCGAACATTCACAGCGCCCAGGTTATCCTTCAACTGCTCGACCGAATTCGCCCCGATGATCGGGCTGGTAATGAGCGGGTCGGCCAGCATCCAGGCCAGGGCAATCTGCGAGATGGTGGCATTCTTCTCTTTTGCCAAGACATCCATCTGGTCGAGCAAGGCCCAGTTCTTTTCGGTGAAATAGCGTTTCACGGCTCCCGCACGGGCACTGTTCGCCACCAGGTTGCGGCGATATTTTCCCGTCAGAAAGCCGCCTGCCAGCGGGCTATACGGAATGACGCCGATCCGGTAGGCCTTGCAGACTGCCGCCAGTTCGCGCTCGAACTCGGCGCGGTGGACCAGACTGTAATGCGGCTGGAGGCTGTCGAAACGGGCCAGATCGTTCCGGTCCGAGGTCCAGAGCGCCTGCATCAGTTCCCAGGCGGCATAATTGGATGCCCCGACAAAGCGCACCTTCCCCTGCTTGACCAACTCATCGAACGCCCGCAGGGTTTCCTCGATGGGTGTATTGACGTCGGACCAGTGCGCCTGGTACAGGTCGAGGAAATCGGTCTGCAGGCGGCGCAGGGAACTTTCCACCGATTTCATGATATGCCGGTGCGACAGTCCTTCGTCCTCCGGCCCGCCGCCCATGTTGCCGCGTACCTTGGTGGCCAGCACCACCCGGTCGCGCGGGATGTTATTCTGTTTCATCCAGCGGCCGATGATCTGTTCGGCCACACCGCCGGGATTGCCGTCCGCCCAGCGGGAGTAAATATCGGCGGTGTCAATGAAATTGATCCCGGCCTCGAATGCCGCCGATAGAACGCGCTGCGCAGAGGCCTCATCCGTTGTCCAGCCGAACTGCATCGTGCCCAGGCAAAGCGGAGAGACCGACAAACCCGTCATTCCTAACGTGCGTTGCTCCATTTTTACCTCCGTCAAAGACCATTAGAAAAATTCAGAGGCAATTTTACTGCGAAAAGTGTCGTTAATCAGTTGCGCCGCGGCGGTTTTTCCGGTATCCTTGACCCATGCAGCCGCACATCAGTGTGATCACTCTGGGTGTATCCAATCTGGAAAGATCGATCGTTTTCTATCGGGACGGACTTGGTTTTCCAACAGAGTACAAAGAAGGCGAGGGTATCGCCTTCTTTGCGTTAAGGAACCTGTGGCTGGCACTTTATCCATCCGACGCGCTGGCCGAAGATGCCTGCCTGCCGCCCGCACGAACGCATTTCGGCGGCTTTACCCTGGCACATAACGTAGCCAGCAAACAGGAAGTCAACCAGGTCATCCAGATTGCCATCTCCGCCGGAGCCGTGCTTCTCAAGCCGGCCGCTGACACCTTCTGGGGCGGTTATTCCGGTTACTTCGCCGACCCCGACGGCCACCCCTGGGAGGTGGCCTGGAACCCATTCCTGCCCCTGGAGTAAACCATGACAACCATCGAATTTCCCAAAGATTTCCTGTGGGGTGTGGCCGCCTCCGCCCACCAGGTGGAAGGCGCCTGGAACAAAGACGGGAAAGGCCCGTCCATTTGGGACACCTTCAACCATACTCCCGGCCGGATCGCCAACGGCGACACTGGCGATATCGCCATCGACCACTACCATCGTTACAAGGAAGATATTGCCCTGATGGGGCAACTCGGCGTCCAGGCCTACCGCTTCTCCATCGCCTGGACCCGCATCCTGCCCACCGGCACCGGCACGGTCAACCAGGCCGGATTGGACTTCTACGACCGGCTCGTGGACGAACTGCTCAAACACAAGATCGAACCGTGGGCCTGTCTCTTCCACTATGACCTGCCACAAGCCCTGCAGGACAAGGGCGGCTGGCCGAACCGGGAAACCGCCTACCACTTTGCGGACTATGCCCGCATTGTCAGTGATCGCCTGTCGGATCGTGTCTGCACCTGGATCACGCACAACGAACCGTGGGTAACCGCCGTGGCCGGTTATTTTGCCGGAGATCATGCACCCGGCATCCAGGATCCGGTGGCCGCCTTCAAAGCCATGCACCACCTGTTGCTCTCGCATGGGCTGTCCGCCGAGTCCATCCGCGCCGCAGCCAAACAGCCGGTCAAGGTGGGCATTGTACTCAACCTGAACCCGATCCATCCGGCAACGGGGGCGAAAAAAGACCGCGATGCCGCCGCCCGCATGGACACTCTCCTGAACCGCGCCATTCTCGATCCCATCCTGAAGGGCACTTCCCCCATGCAGGAATTTGCCCTTGGCAAACTGCTCTCCTCCACACTCATCAAACCAGGTGACCTGGAAAAGATCCGCACCTGCGACCTGCTGGGCGTCAATTACTATACCCGCACGGTGGTCAAGAACGACCCAAAATTCCCGGTGGTGGCCGCCGAACAGATCCACCCTGCAGGGAATGAATACTCCGGCATGTGGGAGATCTATCCCGAAGGCCTGTACGAACTCCTGGTACGCATCTGGAAGGATTACCAGCCTGCCTGCACGCTCATGGTCACAGAGAACGGCGTTCCTGTGCCAGACGGGCTGGATTTCGATGGCCGCGTGCGCGACGAGCGCCGCATCCGCTACATCCGCAACCATCTCCAGCAGGTCCAGCGCGCCATCGCGGACGGTGTGCCTGTGAAGGGCTACTTCCATTGGTCGTTCATGGACAACTTCGAGTGGGCGCTGGGCTACGATAAACGCTTTGGCCTGGTGCACGTGGACTTCAAGACCCTGAAGCGCACCGTCAAGGACAGTGGCCGCTGGTTCTCGAATGTCATCGCGGCGAACGGGTTTCAGGTGGATTGAATGACCTTGCAATACGTCTCCGGGGTTGCGATGGGCATCTTCGGCGGCATCCTTACCCAGGTTGGTCTGCTGCTCGAAAAGAAGGCCGTCAATAAACTCCCGGCACGGAAAAAGAAGAACGGGTTCATGCGGCATTTGCTGAAAAATCCGCTCTGGCTCTCAGGGCTGGTGGTCGGCCAGGGAGGCGGCATGGCTGCCTACGTGATCGCCCAAAGCCTGATCGGCCCGGCGCTAACGCCCGGCCTCATGGCAGGCGGATTGGTGGTACTGGCGATCGGTTCGGTGCGCATGAACGATGAAACACTGAACCTGTCCGAAATCATCGGCGTAGGACTGATGATCCTGGGCATCCTCTTCCTGGGCCTGAGCGGACTACAGATCAATGCCGGCCAAGTGCGTGCCACATTGGCAAATCCAGGAGCGTGGGTCCGCATCAGTTTATTCACGCTCGTGTTTCTGGCGTTCAGCCTGTTCAGCCGCCTTTCCGCCGGACACATCCGTACAAGAAAAGGCATGCTCTTTGCTCTCGCGGCAGGCTTCCTGTCCTGCCTTTCGGATTTCTGGATCAACCCTGTGCTGGCGCTCGGCGCGCTGGTGCTGGCCGGCCAGGCAACAACATCCCAGGCGCAAATCCTGCTGGTTGCCATCGGGATCCTGGTCATGTGCAGCATCTTCATTCCCTGGCAAAACCAGATCGCTTTCAAATACGCTCAAGCCAGCAACGTTGTCCCGGTTTCCCAGGTTCCCATCCAGATCGCTCCCATCCTGGTCTATTTTTATGTATTCTCCCTTACCGCGCCCAACCCGGCATCCGTTTTCTACGTTCTGGCCGGAACCGTGCTTACGATCTTGAGCGGTTTGCTTCTTGGACGGAGAAAAGAAATCATCACCAACTAGGAGAACTCCATGCGCCGAATTCTTGTGATCTGTCTTGCTTTGCTCACCCTGTTCAGTTTCGCCGCGCCCGTCTCCGCCAGCGACGCCTTGAGCGTCTACTACGCTGGCGGGGAAGGAAGCAGTGTGCTGACAGCCCTCCAGCTTGCCAAGTTCACCATCGTGGACGATCCTGCCCAGGCGGATGTACTCATCCTGAACGGCACCATCCCGGACCCGGCAGCGGTCGCGGCCCAACTGGAGCGCGGTGCGGGTCTCGTGCTCTTCCTCGGCCCGGACCTGACCGCAGCGGACGTGGAGGCTGCCACCGGCATCCCGGTCGAGTTGACCGCCCACGAGGACGCCGTCAGCCTGACCGCCATCGATATCGATGACCCGCTCACCACCGGCATCGTCTGGAACGGCGCGCCGCAGGTACACGAACGCTTCGAAGCGCTTACTCCGCTCTCGTCCGTCCAGCCCCTGGTCACCGCCTATGAGACCGGGGAATGGGTGCTCTGGTCAGCGCGCGGCGGACAGGTCTATTTCTTCGACGCTTTCCTGACGGATGAAACCAATCCGCAGATCCAGGAATGGGCCTACTACAATTACCTGGTCTATCACATGGTCACGCGCTCCGCCGGTCAGACGCCGATGACTTTCGCCGATTACCCGGCTTCGCCGGTGCCGCATGCGGCCGCCCGCAATGTCCTGCTCCTGGTCATGGCCCTGCTGGTGGCAACCGCTGCCGTGGCCTTCGTGCTTGTCCGGCGCTACAGCCTGAAGCACCCCGAGGAGTTGGACAAAATCGTCGCAGACCGCGGCAAGTTCGAGGTCCGCGAAGCCGCGACCGAGTGGGAGGAGGTCGGCTTCCACCGTCCGCTCTCCGGGTTCCTGGTCGCCCTCATGATGGGACTGGTACTCTTCATCCCGCTCATCGTCTATCAGAACGTCGTCCTGCCTGTTTACATCCTGCCATCGGCACAGGCGCTCGGCATCTGGGGCCGGGTGACGCAGTTCTTCGCCCTGGCCTGGCAGTTCTTCGACATGGGCACGAGCGAGGCGTACATCAAATTCCTGTCGCAGTACCGCGTCCATGACCCCAAGCGCGGCATCAAATACGGCCAGATGTTCATCTGGTGGCAGGCACTCTCCGGCGCGGTACAGGTGGCGATCATCGTCGCCGCAGCCAGCACTCTGGCTCCGAAATCGGCCTATGCCCTGTATGCCTGGAGCATCATCATCCACGCCTGCATCCAGCTGCCCGGTTTCTATCAGGTGCTGCGCCATTCCTTCAACGGTTTGCAACGCGGCGATTACTCCCGCATCCTCGACATCTTCCTGACCATGATCCCGATGGTCGTGCAGCCCCTGTTCGTTGGCATCATGTACGCCTGGGGCAAGGGCCACCCCGCCATGGGTGGCGCGATGGGCGGACTGCTCGGCCTGGGCATCGCCGCCTATGCCGCCGAACTGCTGTCTTTCCTGCTCGGGTTGTGGCTCTACAAACGCATCGGCTACAACGCCCGCGTCCTGTTCCTGGCGCACTTCGACTGGGACACAATCAAGACCGGTTTCCGTTTCGGCGTCTTTGGCATGCTGGGCTCCATCGCCTGGGCCGCCGGTCAGGCCGCCGAGATCGCCATCACCCAGGCCCGGCTGATCAACTATGCCGAAATCTGGGGCAACTGGGGACTGGCACAGAACTTCGTCTTTGCCTTCCAGGTAGTTGCCACACTGTTCGACGGAGCCATGGCGTCCATCTCGGAGGCCATCTCGAACGGCAAGAAGATCCTCAGCCAGTATTATTCCGTGATGATGTACAAGTACGGCGGAGCGATCTCCGCCTTCCTGGGGTCAGTGTTGCTCGCCGTGGCGGACCGGTTCATCCTGGGCGCTTCAGGGCCTGATTTCGCCCGCGGCGCGCAGTACGTCATCCCGCTCGCCATCTGGGGCGCGATCCAGTATCCATCCTGGGTGGGCGACAACATCCAGCTCGGTTCGAACAAACCCCATCTCAAGTCCACGCTGGTGTTCGGGGAACAGGTGATCCGCGTTCTGCTGGTGCTCGTCCTGCTGGCGAAGTTCCAAATCACCGGCCTGATCATCGCCTATTTCATCGCCCTGTTGACCAAGGACATCGTCGGATACTTTGTCAACAATAAGGTCTGTTTCAAACAGCGCTTCTATTTCTGGCAGTCGCTGGCTGCACCGCTCCTGGCCGGGGCAGTCCACTGGGCGATCCTGCGTTGGGTGACGGGTCTCATCTGGGCCAACGACCAGATCACCAGCATCCTGATCTTCTTCATCGGCGTGCTGCCTTCCTTCCCGATCTACATGTTCTTCTATGGCCTGTTCGGTGGCTGGGATACGGCCACGCTCGATGAACTGAAGCAAGCCATGAACATTTCCGGCTTTGTCCGCCCGCTGGCCTGGGTGATGTGGGCCTCCACTGCCCTGGGTGCACGCATCAG
>CAZRCR010000040.1:0-1788 GCA_964598615.1 uncultured Anaerolinea sp. | reverse complement strand
TCCGCCCGCTGGCCTGGGTGATGTGGGCCTCCACTGCCCTGGGTGCACGCATCAGCCCGCTGCATAACCGCTTCCCGATCACCAACCGCGCCGAAGCCATGATCGAAGCAAAAGCACTAACAGAAGAGAAGGTAAAATTATAGAGATTTGCCCTCATCCCCTACCCCCTTCTCCCGAAAAACGGGAGAAGGGGAAACAAGACGAGATATGAACTACCAGCGAAGAGTCCGTACTACGGCAACCATCCAGCAACGCGCCAAAGAGCTGCGGCAAGAAATGACCCCTGCCGAAAGAATGCTCTGGGAGCGATTGCGCAACCGTCAACTCGGAGGCTTGAAATTTAGGCGGCAGCATCCCCTTGGTCCGTTTATCGCTGATTTTTATTGTGCTGAAAAGCGATTGGTTATCGAGGTCGATGGTATCATCCACGAGCAACAGAAAGAACAGGACGAGCAACGTACTCGTCAATTTGAAGAATTTCGTTATCGTGTGATCCGCTTCAAGAACGAAGAAATAACATCCAATATCGAACTTGTATTGGAAAATATACTCAAAGCCTGCCTCGTTCCCCTCTCCCCGAATGGGGAGAGGGGTTAGGGGTGAGGGCAAAGGAGCGCTTATGAAAACCCTGCATCTCATCTCCCATACCCACTGGGACCGCGAATGGTACCGCACCTTCCAGGAATTCCGCCTGCGCCTCGTTCATCTCGTGGACGGACTGCTCGACATCCTGGATGAAACGCATCTCTACCGCCATTTCATGCTCGATGGGCAGACCATCGTTCTGGACGATTACCTGCACATGCGCCCCGAGAACGAGGACCGCATCCGCCAGTACGTGCGCAACGACCGTATCATCATCGGCCCCTGGTACATCCTGCCCGACGAGTTCCTTGTCAGCCCGGAGGCCACCATCCGCAACCTGCTCCAGGGCGACCGCACCTGCCGCCGCTTCGGCAAGAAAATGCGCATTGGTTACATCCCCGACCCGTTCGGCCATATCGGGCAAATGCCGCAGATCCTGAAAGGTTTCGATATCCACGTGGCCTGCGTGCAGCGTGGACTTTCGGACGAACCCTGCGAGTTCTGGTGGCAATCGCCGGACGGTTCACGCGTCTTCATGGCCTACCTGCGGGATGGCTACGGCAACTCCGCGTCGCTCCCGACCTCGGACCTGCCGCGTTTCGTGGAGGAGGTCAAACGCGAGGCTGACAGTCTCGCCCCCTTCGCCGCCGCCGACCACCTCCTGCTGATGTTCGGCACTGACCACATGGAACCGCCTGCCGACACCGCCAAAGCCGTGGCCTACGCCAAGGGCAAACTGGGCGATTACGAACTCATCCATTCCACGCTGACAGACTACGTCACCGCCGCGCAGGCTTCCATCGGCAACAAGGAACTTCCCACCGTGCGCGGCGAGCTGCGCGACTGCAAGCGCTCGAACATGCTCCCCGCCGTGCTCTCGGCACGCATGTGGATCAAACAGCGCAACCGCGCCAGCGAGACCCTGCTCGAAAAATGGGCCGAACCCTTCAGCACCTTCGCCACCCAGACCTGCGCCAACCATCAAGGCCCGGTCACGCTCCGCAACCCGGCTCCCATCGTCCGCCAGGCATGGCGTCTTTTGATGGAAAACCATCCGCACGACTCCATCTGTGGCTGCTCCGTGGACCAGGTTCACGATGAGATGAAGCCCCGCTTCGACCAGGTGGACCAGATCGGCGAAGAGATCACCCGCCAGTCACTCGGAAGCCTTGCCGCCTGTGTCCGCACCGACCACGGTTCCCC
>CAZRCR010000039.1:0-9126 GCA_964598615.1 uncultured Anaerolinea sp. | reverse complement strand
TTTCGTTTGCAGTGAGTTCTTTTGCCGTCGAAACGATAACCGGGATGTTGGCTGTATCAGGTTTGGCCTTAAGAGCGTCCAAAACAGCAAAGCCATCCATTTCAGGCATCATGAGATCCAGGATGATCAGATCGGGGCGCTCCTTTTCGATCAGTTTTAATCCACGTTTGCCATCTTCGGCCTCGTGAATGGAGAAATTTCCTTGCGATTGGAGAATACGGCGGATCAAACGGCGCGCCTCTGGACTGTCGTCTATGACGGCGATACACGGGAAGCGATCCGGCGCAACGCGGCTGAGAGCAGCCAACAGGCCTTCTTGGGGCGTTTCATCCTGGACTTTGGACGGGAGGACAACATTCCGTGCCCAATTATCTCCAAGCACGAACGGTTCTGTGGGCATGGTATGCCCGGTGCAGTTGATGACCACTACGTCGGTGGGTTTGATAACTCCAGCGCGCACAAGTTTGAAAAGGCCCGCAAAGGCCACCGCAGCAGCGGGTTCGGCAGAGATGCCTTCCATTTTGGCGAGCACATGCATGGCGCGGAAGGCTTCTTCGTCGCTGACGCTTTCGAATACGCCGTTCGTTTCATTCACCCGCTTGGCAAGCAGGGTATACGTGCGTCCTGGGTCGCCAGTGGCCAGCGTTTCGATATGTGTACGGGGTGATGTGACTGGTGTAGCGGTCTCGGCGTGTTCTTTCCAGGCGGTTACCATCGGTGCGCAACCTTCGGCCTGGATGGCGGCAATGGCCGGGATATGGTCGGTCAAATTCATCTTTTTGAGTTCAGAAAAGCCTTTTGCTACGCCCAGCGGACCCATACCACCACTGATGGCCTGGATGTACCAATCCGGGGTGCGCCAAACAGGATGTTTTTTACTCTTGGCACTGGCAGGGGAACCCATGAGTGTGGTAAGTTGTTCGGCAATCTCGAAAGCGACAGTTTTCATCGCTTCAATGGATGTCACTGTGCGCGCACCCATGTCCTGGTACAAGTTGCGCTGGCGGGCGAACTCGGCGGCAACTTGCTTTGCCTGATCATAGGAGCCAGTTACTTTGACCACCTGGCTTCCGTAGATTGCAATCTCGCGCATTTTGACTGCGGGCACAAGGCTGGTGACGAATGCCCATAGTTTGATGCCGGCACGAGCGCAATAGGCGGAGTACGAAATAGCAACATTTCCTGTAGATGCAGCCACCATTTCCGTGATGCCGGCTTCTTTGAGAGCAGCAATGGTCACAGCAGCCTGACGGTCCTTGAAGGATGATGTTGGCCCCTGACGTTCATCTTTGATGAAAATATTGGGGCATCCCAGCATCATTCCCAGATTGATTGCCTGGATGAGCGGCGTTCCGCCTTCACCAAGCATGATGGCGGGATTTGGGTTGCGAACCGGGAGAAGTTCGCGATAACGCCAAAGGTCGAACATCCGTCCCGGAAGTTTCAAGAGCAGGCTTTTTGAGATGGTATCGTAATCGTATTCCGTCTCACGCCACTGGCTGTTGCAGCGTGGACAGTTAACCGAGGTCGGAAAGTAAGGGGCAGTATGGCCGCAGTCAATGCAGCGGATCACAAAAGACATAGAAGTTTATAAAAACCTTTCTAAATAGGTTTGATTCGTTTTAGCGATTTATCCAATTGGGCAAGCAGGTCGTTTTCGCTGAGCGAACCTTTCTTGAGCAGATTCTTGCCAAACTCGTTGAGCTGCTTTTGTTGGTCAGGTGTTAGCTCTGCCCCGCTGACAACAATCACAGGAATATCGGTCAGGGCGGCTGTGGTCCGCATTTTTTCCAGGATCGAGAAGCCATCCATATCGGGCATGAACAGGTCGAGGACGACTGCCTGAGGGCGCTTCTTGCTGGTGAGGAGTTCCCAGCCTGATCGTCCGCCATCAGCCAGAATGGGGTTGAAGTTCTTCTGGCGGAGAATTTTCTCGATGAGTTGCCGGTCTTGCGGATTGTCGTCGATAACCAGAACATCCTTGATAGCTTCATCGCCGATCAACCTGCTCAAGGAATTGATCAAATCTTCTTCTAGGATGGGTTTAACCAGATAATCGGAAGCACCTAGGCTGAAGCCTTTTTCTTCTTCCTCCAGAATGCTACAGACGATGACCGGAATGTCACGAGTTTCTGGATTGTTTTTAAGCATGGATAGCACCGACCAGCCATCCTGTCCTGGCATCATAATGTCCAATGTGATGGCATAGGGTTTAAGCTGCTTGGCGCGTTCCACTGCTTGTGCCGGGTCGGTAAGAGCCACAACCTGATATCCCTGCGGTTGCAAGTAACGTTCATACAGACCGATTACCTGGGCATCATCATCAATCGCCAAGATCACGCGCTCGTCACGCAAGCCCTCCGTGCCTGTACGGCCGGACCCGGTTTTGGGCAAAGGCAGGGTGAAGTAGAACGTGCTACCGACACCCACTTCGCTGACCACATCGATGCGGCCACCGTGCAGTTCGATGAGGCGTCGGGAAATGGACAGTCCCAGACCGGTTCCACCAGTCTTGCGAGTTGGGGAAGCATCCACTTGTGAGAAGGGTTGGAAGAGTTTTTTCTGATCTTCGAGTGCAATGCCTGGACCGGTGTCGGTCACGCGGATAACCAGTTCGGGTTGTGCACTGGGACCATCCTCGATATTTGCCGAGAGGGTGATCGAACCGCTTTCGGTGAATTTTGCGGCATTGGAGAGCAGATTGATCAATACCTGGCGAACACGCATCGCATCGGCCCGGATGACCGGGATATTTGGCGCGATTTCTTTTTCGAGCTTGATGGATTTCTCTTTGATCAAGCCAGTTGCAGTGGGAATTACGCTTTGGAGCAAATCGGCCACGTTTACATCATCGAAGGCCAATTCCATTTTGCCGGCGTCGATCTTGGAAAGGTCGAGGATGTCATTGATGAGGCGGAGCAGATGCTGGCCTGAATTGTAGATGGCATTCAGATCCTGTTCCTGGAGTTCGGTTACCGGTCCATCGATGCCTTTCAAGATCACGCGCGAGAAGCCAATAATCGAATTGAGAGGCGTGCGAAGTTCATGGCTCATATTTGCCAGGAATTGCGTCTTGAGCCGGTCAAGTTCGCGCATTTCGTTGATGGCTTGCTGAGCCAATTCATAAGAACGGGCGTTGTCGATTGCCACGGCAATCTGGTCGGCCAGCGTGGAAAGAATGGTGACGGTATCTTCGCTGAACGCATTTACCTGGGTCGATTGCAGGTCGATGGCGCCGATAATCCTGCGGCCGATCCGCAGAGGAATGGCGGCTTCAGCGCGTGTGTCTGGCAACAATGGGTTTGGACGATGAATCGGGTCGGTCGTAGTATTGTTCACAACCAGCGGATTTCCTGTGGATGTGGCGGTTCCTACGATTGACCGCGAGCCTACGGGCAGGGAATGCTTGCGCTGTAGCATTTCTTCGCCAGCCAGGCCGGTGGAAGCGCGCAAGACAGCGTTGAACCCGGTTTCCTCGATTGTGAATATCGATGTATGATAAAAATTGAAGCGCTCGTTGATCAGGTTCACGGTTCGGTTGAACAGGATATCCATATCCAAAGTGGAAGTTACGAGACGTCCAATTTCAGCCGAAGTCGCCAGATACTCGTTTTGCCGTTGCAGTGTTTCTTCAAAGTTGCGCCGTTCAGTTACATCTCGGGCAACCCAATAGACTTGGTCGCTGCTCAGTTTTGAAATATTGGCATCAAACCAATAGACTTTTTCGCCAATGTATAGTGGGTACTCAATTTTGCTTGTTTCACCTGTTTCAAGGGTGGAACGAATCGCGTTCATGAAAGGCTCGTGGGTTTCGGGCGGGAGCACTTCCACGATTTTCTTGCCAAGCATCTCGTCTGACGGGAGGAATAAGCGGGACGGGTTGGTTGGAGCAATACGAACGTAGCGGCCTTCCTTGTCGAAGACGATGATCACATCGGTCATGGATGTGAAGAGTGTGCGCAATTCCAGTTCCGATTGTTTACGCTCGATAGCCACTGCGATCTGGTTGGAGACCAGCGATAGCGTATCCTGATCTTGCTCTGTCAGCCGGGCTTTCTCATGATAGGTTTGGATGGCGATTACACCGATAGTATGGTTGCCGCTGCGCAGTGGAACCCCCAGCCAATCCATGCCGCGGGTACCGCTTCCGACCACCTCGCCGGACTGGATGAGTTGGTCAAACACTTCAGGGGTAACCAAAAGCGATTTCCCGGTCCGGACGATGTAGCTGGTGAGGCCTTTGCCAAGTTTTTGGGGCGGCATGGGCTCATCATATTCGTCGACGTAGTAGGGGAAGGTCATCAAGTCTGACCTATCATCATAAAGAGCAATATAGAAGTTGCGAGCCGGGAGCAGTGTTCCGATGGCTTCATGGATGGCGCGCATCAGGGTGGCCATATCTGGTGCAGAGAGGGCAAAATCGGAGATTTTCCTCAATGCTTCCTGGATGGTCTCGATGCGTTTTCTTTCGGTGATATCTTTGTCAACGCCGCGATAGCCAATACGCCTCCCGTTGGCATCCAGAACTGGCACGGCACTGGTGGAAACATACACATTCTGACCACTTTTGGAGTGCAGAACATTTTCGATGTCAATGGCTTGGCCTTGCGTTTCAATCCCCTCAAGCAAGAGGCTGGTGACGCGAGCGGCTTCTTCTGGAGCAGCCAATTCGTAATTGGAAAGGCCGGTAATTTCTTCCGGAGCATAGCCTAGCACTTCGGCAACGCGATCTGACAGGTAAGTGTATTTCCAGTTCAGATCCGTTTCCCATACATAGTCAGCGCTGACGAAGGACACATCACGGAAGCGCGATTCAGAAGCCTGGATTTGTTCGAACAAACGTGCATTTTGCAGGGCTGTGGAAGCCTGGAGAATGATCGTTTCTGCCAAGCGGATTTGTTCCGGCGTAAACTGAACATCTTTTTCTGTGATATCGAGCCCTAATGTTCCGATTACTGTATTGGACGCAATTACTGGGAAAATAACCAGGGAATGAACGCCCAGTCGCCGAAACTCTTCACGCAGAGGAGCGGGCACGCTTTCGTTATTTTGAACACTATCTACCGTTAGAGGTCTTCTCGTGCGCATGACTTCCTGGGTATGCACGTTGCCTTCCAATTGGATTTTTAATCCCAATGCAGAAGGAACCGAGCCAGGGGAGCGAATATATTCCGACTCAACGGACAGATACTCTTTATTCTCATCCAGTAAGGCCAGCCCGGCGCGTCCAATACCCGGAAGCGCCTGGGAAATTTCCTGCATTGCAATCTGAAGAGCTTCTGACAGGTTCAGGGATGTAGCAACCGAGGAAACCACCCGGTTGACCAGCGCCAGTTCGTCACTGCGTTGTTGTGCTTCCTGCGCGCGTTGTTCAGCCAGTTGGATGCTATAAAGGTTTTGGATGGCGACTGCTGCTCCCCCCGCCAGCGTCACCAAACGGCGAATATCACTATCTTGAAATTTTTGTGGTTGCGGGAAGGAAATATTGATAACGCCGATCCATTGGCCAGCCACCAGCAAGGCTACAATCAAAGCGCTTCTGGCTTGGAACTGTTTTATGTAGATTGAACGAGTGCTAATATCCATGCGCTCATCGTTTTCGAAATCTTCGATGATTAAGATGGGCTCGGATTTTTCAATGGATTGGCGCAGATTGTCAACAGCCGGGAAACTGTTGAAAGGATAACGGTTTTCCAAAATTGCATTGGTTGTTGATGTCCAGCGTGCAATAACATGAATCCAGGATGGGGGACTTTCTTTGCTCCAAGCGTGATCAAAAAAAGTCAAGCCGATCAGGTTTGAGCCGCTCCCTGCAATTGTATGGCGGCGCAAAACGTCAAGGATATCGTCGAATGTTTGCGCCGTACTGAGTTCGCTACTGGCGTTGTAGAGAGTTTCTGTTTCGGCGAGTGCAATCGTGTTGGCTTCGAACAAACGGGCATTCTGGATGGCAATCGTGGCCTGGTTGGCAATTGCGAGCAGTACTTGCAGGTCGCGTTCGTTGTAGGCATTGTATTGTGTATAGGATTGAACAGCCATTGCCCCAAGAACCTGGTCGCCCAGAATCAGTGGAACTCCCATCCAGGATTTGGCGGGATCTCCTACCATGGGCATGTTGTGTTCCTGGAACCATCCTTCCACGCCGTTAGGCAGCAATAGATGCTCACCCGTGCGGATGATATATCCTGTGATTCCCTGATCTTCGGGTAAGTGCGTGATCTCTTTGTCAATTTGAGATTCTGTGGCATTGAGCAGGAAAACGTTTTCCTTCTTTTCCGCGTCGTGGAGTGCGATGTAGAAATTGGGCGCTTCGATCAATCGGGCAACGCCGCGATACACCTCGTCCAGCAACTGGTCGACATTCAATCGAGATGCCAGGGCGCGGCCCAGGTCGTTGAGTGCCGCCAACTCGATGTTGCGCTGCTGGGTTTGTTGGAAAAGGTGAGCGTTTTCCAGCGCGAGAGATAACTGGTCCGCTACTTGCTTAACCAGTAGTTGCTCTTCTTGGTTCCAGGCGCGTTTTTCGGGTGACCCAACTACTTCCAGTAAATTCCAGGTCTGGGCATCGGATCGGAAAGGCAGGGTGAGCGTAGCCGTTTCGATGGATTGGTCGGAGTGGAGCAATAATTGCGGTTCCGGACCGAGGGGCCGGGTGCCCATTTCTTTGCGCGATTTTTTTGCCTGAACGGGGCTGGCTTCCTTGTGCGCCGCGTCCGATCCATGCGCGGCGCGCTTGGACTGCGGCTGTGCTTGATGTTTCGCCGCTTTAGGCTCCTGCGCTGGCGTTTGTCCGCCTTCCGGGGGCTTGATCTCGGTGAAAAGTTCGTCAAGCCGTTTCTTTATCTGTTTGCTGGACATATTCAATCAACTCCTCAGCCAGACTCCGATATTGTTGTGCGCCGCGGCTGGTGGGGCGATACTGGTTGATGGGCAGGCCAAGAATTGGACTCTCGCGCAATTTGGTATCGATTTCTATCACTGTTTTGAACAGACCAATGCCGAAAGTACGTTCCAACTGGTCACGGATATCGCGGTGGGTGCGGTTCCGCTGATCTAGCATGGTGACGAGGATGCGGTAGGCCAGTTTGGGATTATCGGCCGTGCGTACTTGACGAACGATAGACATCATGTCGCGTAAAGCGTAGGCTGAAAAATATTCTGCTTGAGTGGGAATCACCAGTAGATCCGATGCGGTTAGAGCGTTTACGGTTATAGCTCCCAGTGCAGGCGGGCAGTCAATCAAGATGATATCGAATGGCAAAGGCTTGGCTGCATCCATGGCGTTGCGTAAACGAGAGGTGTAGTTCAGGTAAATCGGCATCGCCTGTTCTGCTTGCTCCAAGCCAATGCTGGCTGGGATAATGCTTAAATTCGGTGTGCTGGATTCTGTAACGGCATCAGCGAAAGGTGTGGAATCGAGCAGAATACTCCCGGATGTGTGTTCCGCTTTCCCAGGTTCAAAGCCAAGCGCGAGGGTCAGATTGGCTTGTGGGTCAAGGTCAATAAGTAAAACGCGTTGCCCGGCTTCCACGAGCGATGCTCCCAGGGAAAGGGTGGTGGTTGTTTTTGCCACACCGCCTTTTTCGTTCGAGACTGCAATTGTATATGCCATATCTACCTCAAAGAGACGTTTTCCTATTTTTTAACTCGTTTAGTCGCTACTTTACTTCGGGTGGTTGCCTGTTTTCCGTCGTCCGGTGAGGTCGATGATGTTGAATTGTAAGGACGAATATTGATTTCCGTTGCGCCCAGAACGTGCTTGAGTTCATCCAGCGCAGTTTGCAACATAACTTGCGGGTCTGTTGTACTGCGGATGCTGGTGGTAATCTGAGAGACCGTCCGTTCGCGTTCGGCACGCCGGGAAGTTTCTTCGAACAAACGTGCATTTTCCGCGGAAAGAGCCACGCGCTCAGCTACAGCTTTTACAATTTCCAGTTGTTCCTGTTGCCAATCGCTTATTTCTGGGGATTGAATATTCAATACACCAATGGTTTCGCCGCGAATTTGAACCGGGACTGCCAAGCGGGCTGGTTTGCCATTTTTTCCTGGCTGCTGGAGAATTTCTCCTTTTTCGATGACTTTATTTACATCCGGAATATCGATGGGGGCTTCGAGCGGCGCGGAGCCAGAAATATTGTAACGATACCCGGCAAGTTTCTGTTCTTTAGGCAGGCGTTCCCATTCTTGCCGCAGATATTGGCGGTTGAGCAATTCGGACTCAGCGAGGGCGCGTTGAGTTTGTTCGAATAGACGTGCATTGCCAATTGCCAGGCTAACCTGGTCGGCAAGTACGCTCAAGGTCTCAATGTCCTCTTCGCCAAAAGCATTTGGTTCTGTGCTTTGAACGTCGAGAGCGCCGATTGTCTTTTTGCCGGATTGCAAGGGAAGCGCGATCTCCGAGCGAGTTCGGGGCAGGTCGGGGTTGTTGAAGAATACCGCGTCTTTGCCGGTGTCAAGTGCAATACGGGCTTCGCCTGCACCGGTCACATAGCCCACAATACCTACTTTCCCGGCCTCGAGCTTGTGGCCGCGGGCGAGCATAGTCTGACCTCCGGAACTGTTGCTTGCCGCCAGTACCGCAAAACGGTTGCTTTCATCCATCAGGAAGATACCAATATGGTAATAACCAAACTGGGCACTGATTGATTCTGTGATACGTGAAAGAACGTCTTTTAAATTCTGGACCGATGCCGTCGCGCGAGCAACCTGGGCAATTGCTTCAAATTGGGATGCTCGCCTTTGACTGGATTTATTAGCCTGTGTGAGTTCAGATGTTCTTTCATCGACCTGTTTTTCGAGAGAAGATTTCAATGCTTCGAGTTCTTTGTTTGCCTCTACCTGGGCTTTCTCGTTTTTTTCGGATGTTTTAATTGCATTCTCGAGCAATGTTGCGGAGAGCCATGTAAACAGAGTGGTCATGAATAAAATCAGGACACCTATGTAGTTATAAACCAAACCGAGATCGCTGGTGAAAAATACGAACGAGTACGATGCAACGGATAAAAAGAAAAATGCAAAAACCGAAACGGGGTGGATGACAAAACCCGAGATGATGATTGGCAGCACAAAAATGATCAGTAATCTATCGACAACTTTAGGAAGAAAAGCCAGGGGCGGAATAATTGA